>DATARG010000039.1:0-5023 GCA_036264275.1 Candidatus Udaeobacter sp.
AGAACCGATGATAAAGATTCGGGCGGTGATGGACCAGCATTCACCGGCCATCGATCAAGCGACACTCGCCCGATTCTTAACCGAGGGCTTTTTTCTCACTCACATCAAACGGATGCGGAAATTGTATTCGGACCGAAGAGACTTTTTCATCGAACAATTCAGCAAATTGTTAGGCAGATACTTCATCCTCGAAATTCCTGAAGCAGGATTACATTTCGTCGCCTGGGTGCGGCAGAAAGAACACATGACGGTGATCACGCGGGTTTGCAGTGACATCGGTATTAGACCGTCACCACTGTCGTCGTGTTTTATGAAAGTAGAGCCGAAGGCGGCGCTCACATTTGGATTCGCCGCGTGGTCGCGCGCGCAGATTCGTGAGGGTCTCGGAAAGTTCGGCGCGGCGCTTAATTCAAAATTGAATTAAGCAAATGGGCAAACAACGGGGCACTCTTTTCAGGAGCCGCAAGTCAATCGTTTCACTGTCTTGGATTTGCTGACTGTTAAGCCAGACATCTGAAAGGAAATGGTCCGTACCAAATCTGCGAAGTGGCTATGGAAGTGACACCTGGTCAGTTCCTAAAATGTCGTCATGAAAATTCAACAAGGGAGACAAACATGACAACACGACTTAAAATTAAAAGAGCCAATCAACTTGCTTTCATTGTGCTGTTCGCTGTTTGCTGCGGAGCGCCTTTCGCGCTTACGCACGCACAGGAACAATCGACCAGGCATACAACGCAATACCAGGTATCGACCCTACCCGACCTTGGCGGAACAAGTAGCGGTGGAAACAGCATCAATGACCTGAGCTGGGCGACAGGGTATTCCAGAATGCTGGATAGGAACCGGCACGCCACGCTGTGGCGAAGTGGTTTGCTCACCGACCTCGGCACACTTGGCGGACCAAACAGCAGTGTCACATGGAACGTGAAAAATACCGTGGGAATCATCGCGGGTATTTCTCAGACTGCCGATCCGGAGCCTCTGGGGGAGGCTTGGAGCAGCGCGACGTTCTACAGTACGCCTAACAACGTCGGCTATATCAACCTCGGGTTTGTTTGGGAACAAAGCCTAAACCAAATGAGGGCTCTCCCAAATTTTCCGGGGGGAGACAACGGTTTCGCTACCGGCGCTAACAACTTACGCCAAGTAGTTGGGTGGGCTGAGAATGGTGTTCACGACGCCGCATGCGTCTCGCCACAGGTCCTGCAATTTCGTCCAGCGATGTGGACTCTGGGACCACCGGATCAGATTCAAGATCTGCCGTTAATCTCTGGCGACAGTTCGGGGGCGGCGACGGCAATCAATGATAATGGTCAAATCGTAGGCATCTCCGGTATCTGCGACCAGGCCGTCGGAAGACATACAGCCAAGCATGCTGTGCTTTGGGAAAATGGCACCGTGACGGATATTTATCCAAACCCGCCGGCTCCGTGGTGGAACACACCGACGGCGATCAATCAGCGAGGCGATGTTGTTGGGTTTGCTGGCGATCCAGCGTTTGTGGAAGGTGATATCCTCCACGCTTTCATGTGGACCCAGGAGGACGGAATCCGCCAACTGAAACCTCTGCCGCGACGCACGCCACCGCAAGTAGACAGTGAAGCATATGGCATCAACGAAGCCCGGCAGGTAGTCGGCGTTTCCTGCGACGCCGATTTTGTGGATTGTCGTGCGGTTATTTGGGATCACGGCAACACACCAAGAGACCTAAACGATTTCAAAGGCAGTTTTTCTGCAATGCTCACAAGTGCAAAGGACATAAATAATAGCGGAGCGATTACAGGTAGAGCCACCGACCCAGATACGGGCGTCTTAACGGCTTATTTGGCAGTACCTGTCGAGGGACACTAACCAGGAAAATACGGTAGCGTTCTCAGCGCGCGAACGCACCATCGCCATCGCCGGACGCGCACAAGCCGGATGTCGATCCATGAATCGACATCCGGCATTCTTCTTATGCCCGATTGAGCGGGACATTCGGCGCCCACTTCTCGAACGGTTTGGTGGGGTTGACCCTGTCTCTCACTTCTCAATCTGCTCCTGATCGTTTACTGTCTCCTTCACCAATTATGCATTTATGACTCTACGTCTTCGCATCCTTCTGCTAGCCATTCTCTGCTGTTCTGCTCCTCTCATCCAAGCGGAAGACGCATCTCTGACGAGATTGAAATATGGCGCTTGGGGATTTGATCTGGCTGGAATGGATACGGCAACGAAACCCGGCGACGATTTCTTTCGTTACGCCAACGGAACCTGGATGGACAAAACGCAGATTCCTCCAGATAAACCGGCGTACTCGCTCCGGCTTGCAATGACAGATCTGACCGAGCAGCGGTTGCACGAAATGATGGAATCATTCAGCACGAAACCGAATGACAATCCATCCACGCTCGAGAACAAAGTCGGCGCTTTTTACAGCTCATTCATGAATGAAGCGCGGGTTGAACAACTTGGCGCGAAAGCGATCGAGCCCGAGCTGAATGATCTTAAGAATGCTAAGACTCGCGACGATTTCGCTGCCTTAATGGGCCAGACCACCACAGATTTCGAATGTTCGCTCTTTAATCCCGTGATAGACGTCGATTTAAAGGATCCGCATAAATATGCGTTCTATCTGACCCAGGGCGGAATCGGTTTGCCTGATCGGGATTATTATCTAAAACCGGATTTCGCGGCCCAGAAGACCGTTTACCAAAATCATGTCGCAACAGTTTTGAAACTTTTGAACTGGCCTGACGCTGATCAAAACGCCAGGGACATCGTCGATTTTGAAACAAAAATCGCAGACGCCAGCTGGACTAAGGCGCAACAGCGTGACTTCAACGCGACTTACAATCCTATTTCGATTCAGGATCTAAAGAAGTTCGTTCCCGGATTTGCCTGGGAAAGATTTCTCACTCAAGCAAAAATGCCTAACCTGATGCGCGTCGTTATCGCCGAGAAGAGCGCATTCCCTAAAATTGTCGACGCATATTCAAAAACACCGATCGAAACCATTCGTGCCTGGCAGGCATTTCACATTGCAGATAACGCCGCACCGTATCTCTCCAAGCCGTTCACCGACGCTTACTTTGAGCTGCACGCGAAAACACTTTCGGGTCAGAAGCAACAACAGGCCCGCTGGAAGCGCGCGATCACAGCGGTCAGCGGCGGCGATTTTCTGGTTGGCGAGCGTTTCGGAACATTTGGAACGATGGGCTTCGGAGTCGGCCAGCTATACACCGCGAAATATTTTCCAGCAGAAGCAAAACAGAAGATCCAGGATCTAGTCGCCAACTTGAAGGCTGCGTATCGGGCGCGGATCGAAAAGCTCGATTGGATGGGGTCGGAGACGAAAAAGGAAGCGCTTAAGAAACTCGACACCTACTCAATTAAGGTTGGCTATCCAGACCATCCGCGCGATTACTCGAAGCTGGTTATTCGCAGCGATGATTTGACCGGCAATATCAAACGTTGCGCGCAGCTCGACTGGAGTTTTTACACAGGGCGATTTTCCAAACCAGTTGATCGAACTGATTGGAGCATGACGCCGCAAACAAACGACGCCTACAACGGAAGTCTGCGCGATATTGTTTTCCCAGCTGGAATTCTACAGCCGCCGATTTTTGATGCGGATGCTGATCCTGCAATTAACTACGGCGCAGCGGGTGGCGTCATCGGGCACGAGCTTACCCACGGATTCGACGATCAGGGCCGCAAGATCGACGCATCAGGTGCGTTGCGCGATTGGTGGACGAAAAAGGACGCAGACACATTTCAGGCGCGAGCAAAATTGCTCGGCGCCCAATACTCAAAATACGAACCTATTCCCAGCGTGCATGTAAACGGAGAATTGACGATGGGCGAAAACATCGCGGACTTAGGCGGCCTTACGCTCGCGCTCGACGCCTATCGCACTTCGCTCAAAGGACAACCGGCGCCGGTTCTCGATGGTTATACGGGCGACCAACGCGTGCTTCTCGGATGGGCGCAGGCTTGGCGCGGAAAAGTCTCCGACGATTACGTCAAAAAGCAGGTCGTCAGCGACCCGCATTCCCCGCGCCAATTTCGCGTGATTGGTCCCGCTCGAAACACCGATGTCTGGTACGACGCCTATAAAGTCGAGCCCACCGACAAAATGTTCGTGGCACCTAAGGATCGCGTCCGGATTTGGTGACCCCGCTTCAATTGCAATCTGCGATCGGCAAACTACATTCCGCAGTTCTTTTCGGGGGCATAGCTCAGTTGGTAGAGCGCCAGCTTTGCAAGCTGGAAGTCAGGGGTTCGAATCCCCTTGCCTCCAGATTTAATTTCAGACTGTCGATTTCAGATTTTTTAAATGCGCGCTTGCGCGTCGGTTGTTCCAAATCGAAAATCGCCAATCGAAAATCTAAAATTCGGCGGCTTGCCGCCGACGCGGGCCTGTAGCTCAGTTGGTTAGAGCATGCGCTTGATAAGCGCAGGGTCACTGGTTCGAGCCCAGTCAGGCCCATTTTGCCGGGGTATTTTGCTTTACCCGTCGGAACCGACACAAATACCGTTTTCATAGGTAAATCCACTCTTGAAGCACACTAAATCACGTTATCTCATGCTATCAGATGACAAGGTATGCAGTATCACATGGCAGTATCATATAGTAATTCGGTTTCACGGAATGCCCTTCGCAGCGCCGTAACTGCCCCTAGAAATCGTTCGAGGACTGGCAATCGAGACTAGCCGGAATGGGTTTCGATTGAAATACGAGTTTCCTAAGCTGTAGTTGATGCAGCTTTACGAAGTCCCCCCGCGCAAAGATAAACGCGGTGTCGATCTAATTTCCGATGCGCTGCCATTCGGTCGCCTGTGGTATGGTGAACCGAGTGCGGTCATCAACGCAATCGGACACGCACAGCATTACCGCCGCCCACACCATGCCGTGATTCGTTTACGATGGATCAGGCAACATGATCGAAACACACGACACAACGGTGATTTCAAGGAGTGGTGAACTCCGAGCGAAAGGGGTAACCCCTATTTGCGGGATGGCTTGCCACCCCGCCCG
>DATARG010000056.1:0-2883 GCA_036264275.1 Candidatus Udaeobacter sp.
AATGGCCATGATCTCGACGCTGGTTCGGCTGTCGAGATTGCCGGTCGGTTCATCCGCCAGCAGCATCTCGGGCTCGTTGATCAACGCGCGCGCGATGGCGACGCGCTGTTGCTGGCCGCCGGAAAGCTGACTCGGAAAATGGTCTTCACGGCCCCCAAGCCCGACCGATGCGAGTACGCGATCTGCTTTTTCGCGGAGTTGCGTGTTTGAAAGGTGCTGTGCGCTATAGATGAGAGGCAACTCGGCGTTTTCGCGCGCCGATGTGCGCGCCAGCAGATTGAAACTCTGAAAAACAAAGCCGAGCTTGCGATTTCGAATGTCTGCGAGCTGATCGCGATCGAGTCCCGAAACGTCCGCATTATCGAGGAAATACTGACCGGAACTCGGACGGTCGAGGCAACCGAGGATATTCATGAGCGTCGATTTGCCTGAGCCGCTCGCGCCCATCAGCGCGACGAATTCGCCTCGTTTGATTTCCAGCGAAACCCCGCGCACGGCGGGCACTTCCATTTCGCCGGTGCGATAGACCTTGTGCACGTCGAGTAGCCTAACGAGTGCCCCGTTGTTCATAGAAACATTCGCCTACTCGTGCTCGTGCTCATGCTCGAGATGGAGGCAGGCAAAGAGTAAAATCGGAGACTCCTCGACTCCGCTCGGAATGACAGACCGCATCACGGAAACCTTCGCCCGCCGGAGAATGGATTCGCTGGCGTGGATGCGGGCTGGGATTTCGTCGCCATCTCGGCGGTCACAACGCGGTCGCCCTCCTTTAATCCTTCAACGACTTCGGTGACCACGCCGTCGCTGATTCCGGTCTTAATTTGCACCGGCGTCGGTTGGCTGCCGGACAAGACATAAACCGTGCGCTCGCTGCTCGTCCGCTCTTTTGCACTCATGCCTTGTTTCATCGCGCCTGGAGGTCGCGATCGACCTTGACCCGTTGTGCTTTGCGACGACGCCTGAGCTCCAGCAGGGCGATAACGCAACGCGGCATTTTTGATTTGAAGGACGTTGTCCTTGCGAGCGGCGATAATCGAAACATTGGCGGTCATGCCCGGTTTCAACTTCAAATCCGGATTGCTCACGCCAATTACTGTGTCGTAAGTCACGACGTTCTGCACTGTGATCGGTGCATTTCGCACCTGTACAACTTTGCCGTGGAACGTCTGGTTTGGGAAAGCATCCACCGTGAAATCGACGTCCTGTCCGACTTGCACGACGCCGACGTCCGCCTCGGCCACATTCGAATCGATTTGCATCTTGGTGAGATCATTTGCGATTTGAAAAATTACCGGCGCCTGCAGACTGGCGGCAACAGTCTGGCCAACATCGACGCTGCGCGAGATAACCACGCCATCGATAGGCGAGGTGATTGTGCAATGGTCAAGGTCGGCCTTCGCTTTGTCCAACGCGCCTTGTTTGATCTTCACGTTCGCCTCGGCCTGATGGAGGGTTGCCATCGCCTGGTCAACGTCTGCTTGCGCTGAAGTTTTCCTGGCGAACAGGTCCTGAGTGCGCTTCGCGTTGATCCTGGCTAACTCCAGTGCAGCCTGCGAGTTCGCCAAATCGCCTTCCGCTTGGGTGACAGTGGCCTGGAAAAGCGCCGGATCGATTTGCGCCACCACCTGGCCCGCTTTGACCTGTGAATTGAAATCCACGAACAACTTCGAGACGTTTCCGGAGACCTGGCTGCCCACCTGCACGTTGACTACCGGATTGAGCGTGCCTGTGGCGGTCACCGCCTGCGTAATCGGGCCCCGTGTGACCGTTGCAGTCTGATATGTTGCAGCGCCATTATCCCGCAAGTGCCGAATGACAAACGCAATCAGTAGGAGTCCGGCGATTGCGATGAGCCAGGGCAAAAATCGTTTCATTTAATTCGCAGTTTGACGCGCCGGCCATTAAGGGACAGGACAAAGCGATGCGCCGCTACATCGAAATCTATTCAATCATGCTGCGCAACTCGCTCATCCGCGACTTGAGCTTTAAGGCGAACTTTTTGCTGTGGATGGTGGTGGAGATTCTTTGGTTCTGCGGGCAAATCGTTTTTTTCAGCATCATTTTTGGGAACGTCGATCACATCGGCGATTGGACGAAGTGGGAAGTCGTGTTGCTGGTCGGGACACACCAGATCATCGCACAGCTTTTCCAGGCTTTCTTTTTCGTGAACCTCGCAAATATCCCCGAACTCGTGCGGATGGGAAAACTGGATTCCGTTCTGGTGTTACCGATCGACAGCCAATTCGCGGTTTCCACGAAACAATTCGGCCTCGACAGCATTGTCAACGCCATGCTCGGCGCCGTCGTGGTTTGTGTCTCATTGTCGAAACTTGGCGTGATACCGGGCCTCACTTCCATTCTTCTTTATTTGGTGGCGCTTTGTTTCGGAGTCGCTGTGCATTACTCCATCATGCTCGGCCTGGCGGCGGTCAGTTTTTGGATCATCCGCGCGCAGGGATTGGTGTATGGCTATTTCAATTTCCTCAATATCGCGCGTTATCCAGATGTCATTTTCCCGTGGCTTTTCCGGCTGATTTTTGGCTGGGTGATTCCGGTGGTGATCATTGCGAACATCCCTGCGCGCCTGCTCATCAAATCGCTCGGTCAGCCGTTTCCTTTGATGCTGCATCTAATCATCGCTTCGACGATTGTGTTCTGGCTGGCCCGGGTGTTTTGGAAATTCGCGCTGGGACATTATTCCAGCGCCAGCTCGTGAGTTGTACTGCCCGCTGTTCTCAGCGCATTGGCTAAGGAACATCCGCTGAGGACAGCGGACGTTACAGCGTGGAAATCACGCCGTTTATTGACGAAAGCCGCCTCCACCGCGACGCTCGATTAGTCCCGCAGACGCGGGGTAAATCTCGGCAATGATCATTGAAGTAA
>DATARG010000077.1:0-8869 GCA_036264275.1 Candidatus Udaeobacter sp.
GATTCACTGCCGACTGGACACGCAGGCATCGCTGCGCGTTTAAAAAAAGGTCCAACAATCCATTCAAGCGCGTGGGTCGTCCCGGGCGCGACCGTGCTGGGCGACGTTGTCCTGGAAGAAGAATCAAGCGTTTGGTACGGCACGGTACTGCGGGGTGACATCAACCGTATCGTCATCGGTCCGCGTTCTAACGTTCAGGACAACGCTGTCATCCATGTTGACACCGGTTACCCAACAACCGTTGGCGAACTAGTCACGATCGGTCACACCGCGATTGTTCATGCATGCACGATCGATAATGAAGCGCTGGTCGGGATGGGTTCGATCATTCTCGACGACGTCAAAGTTGGCGCCCGTTCTATCATCGGCGCAAACGCGCTCGTGACGACCGGCATGAAAATCCCGCCCGGCTCGCTTGTGCTCGGCTCGCCCGCAAAAATTCGCCGGGAGCTGACACTTGATGAGCAGAAAGACATCGCACGCTGGGCTTTGAGCTATGTCGAATCAGCGAAGAAATACCGCGAATTTTACTGAAATCTTTTTGCGCCACTGATCGAGGAAAGAACAATCCATCTATGAAAACCATTTTCAGCTTCACGTTAGCCATGCTTTTGGTCATGGCTTTCTCATCTGCGCGGTTATCTGCCGAAGAAACGCAATCCTCCGAGATGCGTCTTTATCCTTCCACATCCATTGAATGGAAACCAGGACCAGTGGCTATACCTCCTGGCGCAAAGATGGCCATACTCGAAGGCGACCCAACAAAGGAAGGCCCGTTCGTGATACGTTTTCAATTTCCTGACGGCTATCACATTCCGCCACATACCCATCCAAAAACTGAACGGGTCACAGTGATTTCGGGTAACCTTTTACTCGCCACAGGAGAAACACTCGATCGCAATAGCGCGAAAAAACTTTCCGCCGGGTCTTTCGGTTACTGGCCTGCCGGGATGAAACACGCCGGCTGGTCAGAAGGAGAGACGGTCATCCAACTCCATGGGATTGGCCCGTGGCAAATCAATTACGTCAATCCGGCAGACGACCCGAGGAACGCGAAGAAATCGCCTTGAAACGGCGTCTGACACAGACGCCCCACAATTTCCAATAACGCGACGCGTGACTACGAACGAGTCATAGACCGACGCCAAATGTCTCTGCCAACTCGCGCGCGTTCGCGCATAAAAGTTCGGCTGCACGTTTCATGTTTTCTTGCTGACTCATTCCCGCACGCGCGTTTTGGTAAATACCGTCGAACAGTTCGCTAAGTTCTGGATCTTCAGCAGCACGGCCAACAATTGCGAACACTGGCTTGTGAAGCTTCCGCGCCAGCCCGGCCACGCCCGCTGGCGTTTTTCCTTCGAGCGTCTGCCGATCCAAGCTCCCCTCGCCTGTGATCACCAGGCCCGCATCTTTAATCTTTGCTTCAAGCCCGACTGCTTCTGCGACAACTTCGAATCCCGGTCGGATTGTCGCGCCGCAAAAACTGAGCAGACCGAAGCCGAGCCCCCCTGCGGCACCGGCACCTGCGTGGTCTCGATAATCGAATCCGAATTGTGCGGCTACAATGTCCGCGAGCTTAGTGAGCGCGCGTTCCAAATTATCGAGGTCATCCTTGCTAGCGCCTTTCTGCGGGCCAAACACTCGTGTCGCGCCATTTTCACCCAGCAACGGATTCTTCACGTCAACGGCCGCTACAATGTTTAACTGTAGAGGTAGCCGTGCCGGCTGCACTTTCGAACCTGCAGGTAACACGCCTGCCACTATAGGAGGCTCTATTTTCGTTAGGCTTTGCAGGTCACTTACAGCTCCCGTCAGCTCCTTTGCATCGGAAAAAAAACGGTATCCCAATGCACGCGCCATTCCGAAACCGCCATCGTTTGTTGCGCTGCCACCCAGCCCGATAACGATTTGTTTCGCATCGCGCTTGGTCGCATCCAAAATCATTTCTCCAACACCGAATGTGCTCGCGGAGACTGGATCGCGTTCATTTTGAGAAAGCCGCCACATGCCAGCGGCTTCGCTCATCTCCATGACCGCAAGTTTTTCCTTGTCGATCCATCCGTAGCGCGCATCGATCTCGCGGCTGAGCGGGTCGTGTGCCTTGCATTCCATCCAGGAACAACTGCGCGCATCACACATCGCTTGCGCCGTCCCCTCGCCGCCGTCTGCCATCGGGACCAATTCGATCTGCGCGTCCGGTACTACATCGAGCACCCCTTGAGCGATGTTTTCCGCGACCTCTCGCGCGTTTAGCGTGCCTTTGAATTTATCGGGAGCAATAAGGATGCGCATGCAATATTGTGGGGCGTCGGTGTCAGACGCCCAGAAGAGGCGTTTCACAGAAACGCACTACAACTTCAGACGTCACAGCGCGATGTCGCTACCCTTTCAATTTCTTTTCCAAAATTTCTCCGACAAGCTGCGGATTGGCTTTACCTTTGGACAATTTGATCACCTGTCCCTTGAGGAAATTCAGTGATGCAACGTTCCCTGAACGAAAATCCTTTACCGGTTTTGGGTTCGCCGCGATCACTTCATCACACAACAATCCAATCGAGCTTGTGTCGCTTAGTTGCTCGATCCTTTTTTCTTCCACAATCGCGGCTGCGTTCCTTCCGCTGGCAAACATTTCCGCAAAAACTTCCTTGCCCTGTCTGCCGCTGATTTTTCCGCTCTCGATCAAGTTCACGAGCTCATCCAGCGCCCCCGGCGAAATCGGGCACTCGCTTATCTCTTTGCCAGCGGCGCCGAGCGCGTTCTGCAAATCATTCAAGATCCAATTCGCTATGTTCTTCGGCTTTTTCGCCCCTTTGGCAGCTGCCTCGAAATATCTCGCTAACTCGAGATCATTAGCCAGCACGGCGGCATCGTACGGACTCACCCGATATTGTTCGACGAATCTTGCGCGCTTCGCTTTTGGCAACTCCGGCACGCGGTGCCGTACCTCAGCCACCAACACATCTGTTTTCACCGGGACGAGATCGGGATCAGGAAAATAACGATAATCGTGCGCGAATTCCTTGGTCCGCATCAGAAATGTTTCACCCGCTGCATCGTCCCAGCCACGCGTTTCCTGTTCAATCCGTTCACCACGCTCCAGGATGCTGGTTTGACGGCGAACCTCGTAAGCGAGCGAGCGCCGGACGCCGCTGATAGAGTTCAAATTTTTGAGTTCAATTTTTACTCCGAGTTCAGTTTGGTTTTCGGGGCGTACTGAAACATTGCAATCGCAGCGGAGTTGTCCCTTCTCCATGTCAGCATCGCTGACCGCGCCATAGATCAGCATCTGTTTCAAAGTACTTAAAAACGCGAACGCTTCCTCGGGCGAATTGATTTCCGGCTGGGTCACGATCTCCATCAAAGGCGTGCCGGCACGATTAAAATCAATGCTTGTGCTGTTCTCGAAATGGAAACTCTTTGCCACGTCCTCCTCGAGATGGATTCGTACCAGGTGCACTTTCTTGTCAGGTGTCGCGATATTTTTCTGCGCGTCCCTGGGATAAGCTAGATCATGCAATGGCACGCTACCGTTCGTGCACAGCGGCATGTCGTACTGCGAGATCTGATAATTTTTCGGCATGTCCGGATAGAAATAGTTTTTGCGATCGAATTTGCTGATCGGCGCGATATCGCATCCCAGAATGAGTCCCGTCAGCACCGTCATTCGTAACGCTTGCTCATTCATCACTGGCAACGCACCGGGCAGACCGAGGCAAACCGGACAAGTATGCGTGTTGGGCCCGGCACCAAATTCAACCGGCGAAGCGCAAAACATTTTGGATCGGGTCTTCAGTTGCACGTGCACTTCCAGCCCGATCGTGGCGATGTACTTCATTCGGATTTCTCACACAACGGCCACAAAGGTCACAACGAAAGCTCAAGAGGATTTTCGGCTTCCAAATGGCCGTTGATGACGCGTTTGATCCCGTTCTTTAGGTGCGCTTCGCCGAAATTGATGAGAAGGCCAAGCTTCAGGCCGCTTAGACGCAGTTGCGTAAGGAGCTGTTTCGCTTGTACCGGCAGGACTGCTTCCACAGATTTGAGTTCGGCGATAATTTTTCCGTTCACGACGAGATCGGATCGGAAGGCTTCATCAAATCGAATGTTATCGTACACGATCGGCATCGCCTTTTGGCGCTCCGCAGTTAAGCCTCTCTTTTGCAAGTCGTAGCTCAATATTACTTCATACACCGATTCGAGGAGTCCGGGACCAAGCTTGGTGTGCAAAACGAACGCTGCATCCAAAATCTGCTTGGCAATTTCGTTCTCCGTCATTCCTTTGTGTCCTTTGTGGACTTCGTGCGAGGCGATTTCCGGATATCGCAGCTGATCGCGTTGTGTCTCAATGCGTGATCGCAAAGAACAAGCGCGGCCATGGCTTCGACGATCGGCACGGCTCGGGGAAGAACACACGGGTCATGGCGTCCGCGAGCGGCAAGCGCAGTCTGCTCGTTTGAAATAGTGACAGTTTTCTGCTCGAGCGCGATCGTTGCAGGCGGTTTAAACGCCACGCGAAAGTAAATGTCTTCGCCGTTGCTGATGCCACCTTGCACGCCTCCGGAATTGTTCGTGGTTGTCCGAATTCTTCCAGCGCGGGTTTCAAATGCATCGTTGTGCTGTGAACCGCGCATTTTCGTCGCTCTGATTCCCGAGCCAATCTCGAACGCTTTCGCGGCGGGAATGCTCAGCATCGCCTTGGCCAGGTCCGCTTCGAGCTTGTCGAAGACGGGCTCGCCAAGTCCGGCTGGGATACCGCGCGCGATGCATTCGATCACGCCGCCCACGGAATCGCCTGCATCCCGAATCTGCTGGATAAGCGAGATCATGTTTTTAGCAGCGGCAGCATCCGGGCAGCGGACAATATTTTTCTCAACATCGTTCATCTTCACGGTGGAACGGTCAATCTTCGCCATCACTTCGTGGATTTGAGTCACGTACGCGACTAGTTCGAAATTCTCATACAAAACAGACAATGCTTTCTTTGCAATCGCACCCGCCGCGACGCGACCGATCGTTTCGCGGGCAGACGCACGACCTCCTCCCTGCCAGTTCCGGATTCCGTATTTGGCCTCGTAAGTGTAATCCGCGTGCGAAGGTCGAAATTTGATTGCGATTTCGCCGTAGTCTTGCGGTCGAGCATCTTTGTTCCGAACAAGGATTGCAATCGGGGTCCCCAGCGTTTGTCCTTCAAAAACGCCCGACAGAATTTCGCATCGGTCTTCTTCTTTCCGTTGCGTACTGACTTTGCTTTGACCCGGCCTGCGACGATCTAGCTCTTGTTGAATTTCCGCTTCGGAAATTTGGATGCGTGGCGGGCAACCATCAATCACCACGCCGATGCCGCCGCCGTGCGATTCTCCAAATGTGGTCACGCGAAACAACTGGCCAAATGTGTTGCCCATCAGAATCGCAAGCTTAGACCAGCCGCGCCAAATTTGTAGGGCGTTTGTGTCAAGCGCCGGCGGCTGACAGTCGCGCTACAGTTCAGATCGCTTCCAGCGCGCTCTTTAAATCGTCGATTAAGTCGCGGACGTCCTCGACGCCGACAGACAAGCGGACGAGCGAATTAGTAATGCCTAGTTTTTGCCGTTGTTCCTCCGGCACGGAAGCATGCGTCATCAGCGCGGGATGATTGATCAGGCTTTCCACGCCTCCCAAGCTTTCTGCCAACGCAAACAAGCGTGTATTCTCAAGAAAACGCCGCGTTCCGGCGAGGTCAGTTTTCAAAACGATCGTGACCATTCCGCCGAACCCGCGCATCTGTTGCCGGGCCAGGTCGTGCTGTGGGTGGGATTTCAATCCGGGATAATGGACTGATTTGATCTCGCGACGATCCTCGAGCCAGCCCGCAATTTCCAGCGCGTTTGAGCAATGCCGCTCCATCCGGAGCGCCAGCGTTTTCAAGCTGCGCAGAACAAGAAAACTATCGAAGGCGCCGGCGATTGCGCCCACGGAATTTTGTAGGAACGCAATTTGATCGGCGAGTTCCTTATTTTTTCCTACAACAACGACGCCCCCCACCAGATCGGAATGGCCGTTCAAATATTTCGTGGCGGAATGCAGAACGATATCGAACCCCGATTCAATCGGCCGCTGGATCCATGGAGTCGCGAACGTATTATCGCTAACCGAAATCAATTTCCGTTTGCGCGCGATTTTGGCGATTGCCTCAAGATCGATCAGTTTGAGCAAGGGATTACTGGGTGTCTCGACCCAAACCATGCGCGTGTTTGGTTTGATTGCCCGCTCGAGATCTTTCGCATCGGTCAGATCGACATAAGTAAAATCAAGATTCGCGGAGCGCCTGCGCACCCGGTCGAATAACCGGAATGTGCCCCCGTACAAGTCGTCGCTCGCGACAATATGCGAGCCACTGTCGAGTACCTCCAGCACTGTCGCCATCCCAGACAGACCGGATGCGAACGCGAAGCCGCGCGATCCGCTTTCCAAATCGGCAATACACTTTTCGTATGCCAGACGGGTGGGATTGATTGAGCGTGCGTAATCGAAGCCTTTATGCGTCCCAGGGCTTTCCTGCACGTAAGTCGAGGTGGCGTAAATCGGTGTCATCACTGCGCCGGTCGTGGGATCCGGCTGCTGGCCGGCGTGAATGGCGCGTGTGGCGAAGCCTTGTTCTTTTTTCATTGTCGATCTAGATGCGCTAGACAAATTCGCGTTCCGGCGGCGTTGACGATTTCGGCATGTTAAGCCGCAGATAGGAAAGCAAATCCGTGCGCGTAATCAGTCCAAGAAATTTGTTGCCGTCCATTACTATGGTGACTCGGCCACGATCGAAGGCGCCAAGCAGGTCTGTGATTTTGGCGTCCGGCGGCAGCGTTTCCAACTGATCCGTCATCGCCTTGCTGACGGGGTCGTTAAAATGCGACGGCTCGCGGTGGACTTTTACCAGAAGATCGGACTCGTCGATGATGCCAATCGCGCGACCGGTTTTGTCGACTACCGGAAGCTGCGACACATCTGAATCGCGCATTCGCTTGAATGCTGTCAGCAACGAATCGTCCGGGCCTACCGTGATCACTTCGCCAGCTTCATATCGATGCGAGATCAAATCGCTCAGATCGCCGTGCGGGGGGCGATGAATGAATCCCTGCTCGGCCATCCAAAAATTGTTATACATCTTGGAGAGATATTTGTTGCCCGTGTCTGGAACAAAAGTAACCACCCGCTTGGGTTTTGTTTGCTCACGGCAATAACGCAGCGCGCCGGCGAGAAGCGTGCCCGTAGACGAGCCGCCGAAGATTCCTTCCTTCCGCAAAAGCTCGCGTGCCGCCGCAAAACTTGCCTCGTCATCAATCTCGAAAGCTTCTGTGACTAACGACATGTCCGCGATGTCCGGGATGAAATCCTCGCCGATGCCTTCCACCGCCCAACTACCCGATTCAACGAGCTGACCGGTCTTAACGTACTCGTACAAAATCGACCCGGTCGGATCAGCGAGAACCATTTCGATGCCGCGACGCGGTTTCACACGATTGAAAAATCTGCCAAGCCCTGTTAGCGTTCCACCCGACCCGACTCCCACGACGACGGCATCCACGTCGTGCCGCATTTGTTCCCAGATTTCCGGACCGGTCGTGCGCTCATGTGCCAGCGGATTAGCCGGATTACCAAATTGATTCACGTAAAACCCGCCGGTGATTTCTTCGGCGAGCCGGAATGCAACGTCCTGGTAATACTCAGGATGCCCGCGCGTCACATCAGACCGCGTGATCCGCACTTCGGCGCCGAGCGCTCTCACGTGCGAAATTTTTTCCTGCGACATCTTGTCGGGAATTACAAGTAAGACGCGATAGCCTTTTGCGCCCGCGACCAGCGCAAGGCCCAACCCGGTATTACCTGCGGTGGCTTCAATGACTGTCCCGCCGGGCTGCAATTTCCCATCGGCCTCAGCTGCTTCGATCATTGACAGCGCGATCCGGTCTTTAATGGAACCACCCGGATTCTGATTTTCGAGTTTGAGAAAGAGTCGACACGGCCCGGTGTCGATCTGTGTCACTTCCACGAGCGGCGTATCGCCAATGAGTGAAAGGATCTCGGGCGGTTTGCTATGGGCAATGGCGGGCGCTTCGGAACTCTGACTCATAAAGTTTACTCAGTCGATGGCTCGCCCTTGTGCGACCACTCCGACTGGCTATCTGTCAGAAATTGTTGGAGCACAGGAAAACGAACCTCGCCGTAATTCAATGCGTAGCGGAGATCGCCTCCTTTGTAAATCCAAGTCGTCGGAATCCAGCTCAACGGCAGCCCGGCGAACTGCTTGACCTTATTTTCCCCGCGACGCGGGCCGGGATCGGCGAGAATCGTCACGTTCGTCTGGTTGGCCAACCCGAACTTGTTGAGCATTGCGCGCCCGTCCTGTCCGTCATTCCAAACCGAAACGAAATAAAATTTTACCTGTGGATTGTCACTGACCATTTTGGTCCACCCGCCAGTCTTGAGCTCAGCCTGACAGTTGGAACACCATGGCGCCCACAAATGAACAACGGTGGTTTGCGGCGATTTGATCGCGGCGAGAACAGCTTGCTCGGCCGGGGATTCAGCGCGCACTGAAGCGGCTGTTAAAAGAACAATCAAGATCAGGAATCGGTGAAGCGACATCTTCTTTCTAGAATAGAGGCGAAACATTCAACGCTCAATGCCGAACGCCCGACGTGCCACCGAAGCAGGTCAGTTGACCAAAGGCACGAAAACGCCTAGTATGCCGTCCCCATTCCGCATCTGGCAGCAGCCAGATGCGCGGACATCGGCGTCCGATTAGAGCGCCGCTGTACTGAAAGAGGAGGCTTACTTACTTTATGATTCAAATGCAGGACGTGATGTCGAAGGCGATGCCAGATTTCCGCGAAGG
>DATARG010000085.1:0-5633 GCA_036264275.1 Candidatus Udaeobacter sp.
CTCGGAAAAGGTTCGATTCAGTTTGCGGCGCCGCCCCAAAAGGTTGCTTTGGAAACGGCGGCTGACGTTACAAACAATCGGCAACTGGTATCAGCGGTCTACGAAACCGTTCAAGCGGGCCGGAATTTACGATCAGTGTCGAAGTTACATTCAAATAGGAAAATACGATTTATTTTACGCACGGACGATAAATCGATTTCTGCCCAAATTTCGACTCTGAGCCGATTATTAAATGCCGAAGAGATAACGCTCGATCCCAAATACAAGGCGCCGGCTGGTGCTCCAGTGGCAGTCACTCCGTTGGGCGAACTTTTTCTTGTGATCGCAGCCGCGGACCAGGCAGGTGAACGCGAGCGTTTGGACAAGGAAATCGCGCGAATCGGTGACGAAGCGCGAACCGTTGAGGCAAAATTGCAAAACAACGCGTTCGTAGAGCGAGCTCCAGCGGCGGTGGTCGAGGAGCACCGGCGACGGCTTGGCGCTCTTACCGCGCAGCTCGCGAAGTTGAAGCACGCGCGCGACGGCTTGAGTTAAGTATGACCTTTTGCTCTTCGATGTCGGCGCCGCGCTTTTGAAAAAATTTCTTTAGCTCAGGCGTATAAAAGGTCCCGTCGTATTCCTGGTTCAATTCGAGCCAGATCCGGCCACGCGGCTTTAAATACTTCGCCAGATCATTCAGAAAGAATTCCCACTCCGGGACCCCCCAAAGTCCGGGCATCTTATGATTGTTGAAGCAAATCATGAACGCCGTAATGAGATCGAACTTTTGACCGAATTTCGGAAGCGGACGGAACGCCTCGATTCGCTGAACGATGCGGTGAACACCGAGCAGGCGTGTGACCTCCCGAAACATTGGCAAGCGATCCATATCTAGCCCAACTCCGGAATGACCGAGGAGCTGCGCGATGTAGAGAAAGTACCCTGCGCCGCAGCCTAGATCGAGAATGTGCTTGGGACGCGCCAAGTCGAGTTCAAGCTGGCGAATTCGCCTGATGTTAACTCCGATCCAGCGATCGAGATCGAGATATTTCGGCCAATCCGCTCCGGGATCTGCTACAGCATATCGCCGGCGAATCTGCTCAAAACCAGCCGGATCAATTGTCTCGATTACACGCTGTGTCTCCAGCGGGAAGCGGTTCGTTCGTAGCAACCTGAGCGTATGTTTTCTTGCACTGGTCAGGCTCTGGCCGTCCACCAGTTTTCGTATTTTATGGCGAAGTCGCACAGCTCACACCTTGTAGCGAAGCAGGACAATTTCAATTAAACTGTGGAAGCGATCACATGGAAGTTGTAGCCACGCTCGTGTGGAGCGTTAATTATTCGAGAGAGCCTGCAATGGACGGCGCGCAGCGCCGTGACGAGAATCTGGCATATCAATGAGATTGTTCTAAAGCTGCATGCGTCTATCGAAAAAACTGGTGTGGATTGGTGTAGCGGCCTTAGGCACTTGGGCTGTCGCCGTGCTTGCGCTTTCACGTGGAGAACGAATCAGCGCGCTATGGATCGTCATTGCCGGGTTTTGCACTTTCTCGATCAGCTACCGTTTTTACAGCAAATGGCTCGCAACCAAACTGCTCGTTCTGAATGAGGAGCGTGCCACGCCTGCAGTTTTGCGAAATGACAATAAAGATTACGTGCCAACGAATCGTTGGATGGTGTTTGGTCATCATTTCGCTGCGATCGCCGGGCCCGGACCATTAGTTGGTCCCGTGCTGGCTGCACAGTTTGGTTTTCTTCCTGGCACTCTGTGGATTTTGATTGGCGCAACTCTCGGCGGCGGAGTGCACGACATGATTGTTCTGTTCGCCTCAATCCGGCGCGGCGGAAAAACGCTCGGCCAGATGGTAAAGGAGGAAATCGGACGCGGCATCGGTTTGCTCGCCCTCGTTAGCGTGCTTGCCATTATGATCATTTTACTCGCTGTTCTTGCGTTGGTTGTAGTGCAAGCGCTGGCTCAAAGTCCCTGGGGCGTTTTCACGATTGCTGTGACCATTCCCCTTGCGTTGATCATGGGCATCGCGTTGCGCACGGGAAAAGTCAGTGTTCTCGCGGTAACAATTTTTGGATTACTCGGCCTCGCATTTGGTGTATGGGGCGGACAATTTCTCGGACACTTTCCGGCGATTGAAGCCTGGTTTCGTCAAGAACAGAAATGGTTGGCTTGGGCAATTATGATTTATGGACTCGCCGCGTCGATTTTGCCGGTTTGGATGTTGCTTACGCCGCGCGATTACCTCAGCACGTTTTTGAAACTTGGCACAGTAGCCATGCTCGCCATCGCCGTGGTGCTGATCAATCCAACGCTTCAAATGCCGGCGATTACGAAATTCATCGATGGTAGCGGCCTTGTGTTCGCCGGACCGGTGTTTCCCTTCGTCTGTATCACTATTGCCTGCGGTGCTGTTTCAGGTTTTCACTCGCTGATTGCGTCGGGCACGACGCCGAAAATGATCAGGCGCGAGTCGCTCGTTCGCAGCATCGGTTACGGCGCGATGGTGACGGAAATGATCGTCGCTTTGATGGCAATGATCGCGGCGTGCGTGTTGGAACCAGGAGAATATTTCGCAATCAATACGAAAGGGACACCAACCGAAGTTGTCGCAAAAGTTTCGGCGGCCGGTTTTCCCGTGACGGAACCACAAATGCAAACGCTCGCGGCTGATCTTGGCGAGTCCACAATGTTCAACCGCGCCGGTGGCGCGCCGACGTTTGCCGTCGGAATGGCACATATGTTCGCGCACGTCTCAGCCAAACCGACCGCGCTGGCACTTTGGTATCACTTCGCGATCATGTTCGAGGCGCTGTTCATTCTGACAACGATCGACGCAGGAACACGGGTAGGACGATTTCTCCTTCAGGACGTCTTGGGCCATGTGTGGCGGCCCCTCGGCAACACCCGTTCATGGAGCGCCAACTTTCTGGCCAGCTTTTTGCTGGTCGCAGCATGGGGCTGGTTTTTGTATGAAGGCGTCATCGATCCTCTTGGCGGAATTAACTCACTCTGGCCGCTATTTGGCCTTGCCAATCAATTGCTGTCGGTAATCGCGCTTTGCCTTGGCACGACGTTGCTGATCAAAATGCACAAAGCGAAGTATATTTTCGTTACGCTTGTACCGTTAGGCTTCATGTGCGCCGTTACTTTCTCCGCTGGTTACCTCAAGGTTTTCTCGTCTGATCCGAGACTTGGTTTCTTGAGCGGTGCGCGATCGCTCGTAGATCAAGCGTCAACATTATCCGACGCAGCTAAAGCAGCTGAATTGGTACGGCAGGCTGGCGTCTGGCGGTTTGATGCGCTCGTTGCAGCCTTCTTTCTCGTCCTCGTAGCGGCGATCGTGCTCGGCTCCGCCCGACAATGGTGGCAGCTGGTTCGCGGCAGCAAGCGAATCGTTTTACATGAAAACGAGTTTGTGCCGATTACCGCTGCGCGGCTTTCACAGTTCTAATTCAATAGAGATCCTGCCGGCGATGGCCTAACGATCGGACCCGACTGCGAACTGACTGCACAAGCTCCTGAGACAAGTCGGCGTGAATCAATTCTTCGCGATCCGCAGAGGCGGCAGAAATCACAACCCCGCGCGGATCAATGATCGCGGAGCTGCCGCAAAACCACAGATTATCGTTTCTGCCGACCTGGTTTGATGCAACGACGTAGCTTTGGTTTTCAATCGCGCGGGCTTGCGCGAGCACAGACCAATGTTCCACTCGCGGAAATGGCCACGCAGAAGAAATGAGAAAAGCGCAGACGTTCTGTTCGGCCACGAGTTTTCGATACAGCTCCGGAAACCGCAGGTCGTAGCAAATACTGAAACCAAAGCGCAGATTGCCGAAGGCGAAGCTCACGAAGGCATCGCCCGCAGCAAAGCAGATCTGTTCTTCTACGGGCGCGACTGCGTACAAATGAGTCTTGCGATATTTGGAGACGATGTCGCCTTTCGCATCAATAAGAACCTGGGAATTGTAGATTGCTGATTCATCGCGTTCCGACACGCCGCTCACGATGGCGACGGAAAGCTCGCTTGCGATCTCTTGAAGGCCTGCAACGAACCCGCTTTTCCAATGACCGGCGTGCTTCTGGATCATTGGCATCGAGTAGCCAGTGTCAGTCATCTCAGGGAAGACGATTAACTCGGCGCCAACCACTTTGGCTCTGTGAGAAAAATCGCGAGCCTTCGAGAGATTCGCTTTGGGGTCGCCTAGCGAACACGAAATCTGAGCGACAGCGACTTTCATTAAGGACTTCCAATTACGTTCTGCAGGCTTGTCATGTCGAGCAAAGTCGAGATATCTCTGGAATTTCGGATGCTTTAAGAATCAGAGATTCTTCGCTTCGCTCAGAATGACAGAAATAGAATGCCTATGCAGCAATCGGCCGGCGGTACCCGAAGAATTCTCGCTTCTTAATCAGGTGGGCGACTTCTGGTGGAACCATTTGTTCCCATCTGTTTTCGCCGGATTGTAACTTTGCCAGCACGTCGGGTGGCTGAATTCGCAAGTACTCGGGGTGATAATCGGTGATCTCCTGGACGTATTGATTGTCGATTAGGTACTGAAATAACGAGCGAAGGTTCGGCGCGACTTTGACTTGCGTTGCCGTGACAATCTTCCCGGTTGCTTCGTCAATTCGTGGATAGACGTAAAGCTTTAGTCCACCTTTGAACATTCTGCCCAACGCCTCCAGGATTCCGCCCTCCAGGTTCGTGTAATATTTTTCGTTCAAGATTTCGATCAAACTGGGCACGCCCATGACAAGTCCAATCGCTCTGTCTGTGTAGCGAAACAGATATCCCGCGAGTCGATAGTATTCGCCAAATTTCGAGATCAGAACCGTTCGGCCGAGCGCACGAAGAATATCGACGCGAGCAAGAAAATCCGCGTGATCAAGCTCGCCGTCTGCGCGCAAATTCTCGAGTGTCATTTCCATCAGCACCACTATGTCGTCCTCAGAACAATCGCAGTGCTTCAGAAAGACGCGCCGCGCGCCGTCGAGCATGTCGTTAGTGGCGTAGGTAACAGGCCGAAAACTTCCGCGCTCGACCAGGATGGCCTTTTTGTAAAAAACTTCGGACGGTTGGACAGTCTCGCCATCAGCCTTGAACATCACCGCATCTGTCAAACCCTGACTGACTAACTGCAAACTCATCAATCGATTATCAACGTTTTGGAACAGAGGCCCTGAAAATTTGATCATGTCCACTTCGATTCGGCCCGGTGAGAGATTTTCCTGAAGTGACGAAATCAATTTTTCGGGTTGCCGGCGGTAAAACGCACCGTGCAGAAGGTTCAGTCCGATGACTCCCAGGGCTTCTTGTTGGTCGACGTTTGTTTCATCGAGCAACCGAACGTGAATAATGATCTGACTTGGATGCCCGCGTGATTGCGATTGAAAACGCACCCCGAGCCAGCCATGCGATTCATTGCGTTCCTTGAAACTGCGCGCCGCGATGGTGTCGGCGAAAACAAAAAACGTTTTCTCCGCGCCAAATTTTGTATCCAGTCGTTCGATCAAAAGATCGTACTCATGGTCCAGCATTGTCTGGAGTCGCACACGGCTAACGTAGCGATCCGCTGGCCCGTAAATGGCATCGCTGAATGTCATGTCATAGGCGGACATGGTCTTTGCAATTGTGCCAGCT
>DATARG010000095.1:0-15999 GCA_036264275.1 Candidatus Udaeobacter sp.
TTTTCCTGACAATTGCGCCGAGCGGTTAGCGATTACTTCGTTCGCGTTAGTGTTGGTGCTCGTGCCCGAGCCGGTCTGAAAAATGTCGAGAGGAAAATGATCGTCGAGTTTTCCTTCGGCGACCTCTTCAGCCGCCTGCGCGATGGCTGTTGCTTGTTTGGTGTCGAGCAAACCTAAATCTTGATTTGCCTTCGCTGCGGCCCATTTGATTAAACCCAACGCGCGAATAAATGGCCGGGGAAATCTGTAACCGCTTACCGGAAAATTCAAAACCGCGCGATGCGTGGATGCGCCATGAAGAGCATCCGCGGGCACAGTCATCTCGCCCATCGAATCTTTTTCGATTCGCGTCCGTCTTTCTGTCATGCCGAACGTTCTGCGCCGACGCCGGCGAGGCGTGAACGGCTTTTCGACTTGGTGGAGGTGCGTCCACCACCCTCTCCCGAAGGTGTTTTGTAAAACACCGTGATAAACATTGGAGGGATATTTTGCAGAAAATATTCCGATTCGTCGCGCTGGAAAACGGTGGCGTGCTGCCTCAACTCATTGGTGACCTGGTAAATGATAAATTTGCCGTCGGGCTTCAGCGCATCGTACGTCTTACGCAGCAGTGCACGTTTCTTTTCGATCTTGAGAATGCTGAATGGAATGCCGGAAAGAATATAGTCGCACGAAGCGAATCCGCGGCGTTTTAGCTCGTACGGTAAAGAGGCTGCGTCGCCATGGATCACGTGGACGCGACGATCGCCCGCAAATTGTCTTTCCAGTGCTCGCGCCAGTGCCGGGTCGAGTTCGAACAAGAGCAAATGGGAATCCGGTGTCATTCGTCGCGCAATCTCACGCGAATGCACGCCTTCGCCAGGGCCGTACTCCGCGATCACCCGCAGTTGGCTGAAATCCATTTTGCTCGCGACGCGTTCCACCATCGCCTTCGAACTGGGAACAATGGACGCGATCTGAAACGGACGCTTCAGGAAACGCTTGAAAAAGAGTGTGCTCACGGAAGTTCAGATGTTCGCCTCAGGCACTTAGGTTGTCTAGTATTGATGTGTACGTGTGAGCAGCAACGGCCTGGCTTGACTGATTACTGATCACCGATCACTTATTATTTTTGACATCCATGCGCGGTTAGCTCAGTGGTAGAGCACTACCTTGACACGGTAGGGGTCAGAGGTTCGAACCCTCTATCGCGCACCACCTCTTTTCTCATGAGTGATTTTTCTTCCAATCTCAACCGGGCAATTAATGATTCAGTTCGGACGCTGGAGTCGCTGAAAGATCTTGAGCAAGAAGTCAGTCGGGCAGCAGATTTGATGGAGCAGTGTTTGCGCTCGGGAAACAAATTGCTGGTGTGTGGGAACGGCGGTAGTGCGGCTGACGCATCACATTTTGCCACAGAACTTGTAGTACGTTTTGCCAAGAATCGCCCGCGCGCGCTTCCGGCGATTTGTCTCGCGAGCGACACCGGAATTCTCACCGCTGTTGGGAACGACTACAGCTTCGATGAGATCTTTGCGCGCCAGGTGGCGGCATTCGGTGTTGCGGGAGATGTGCTCATCTGTCTAACTACCTCCGGGAGGTCCAAGAATGTGATTCGCGCACTGGAGGAAGGGAAAGTGCGTGGACTGAAGATAGTCTCATTTCTCGGCCGCGGCGGCGGATCGACGGTTGGCCTTGCCGACCTCGATCTCCTGGTCAAAAGCGATTCAACGGCGCGGGTTCAGGAAGCGCACCAGTTTTTGCTTCACGTGCTGTGCGAAGTCATTGAGGAGCGGCTCAATCAAGAATAGCGCCTGCGCTATACCCGTTTTGTATGCGAAACGTGAGCTTGAACGGCCCACGAAGAGATCGTCGACGGCTACAGATTACTCCGACTTTTTCAGCAACCGTTCGCGCTCGCGATCCAACTGCCGCCGCTCGCTGGCAGTGAGGCTTCCAATTCCGAACTTGGAAATTTTATCGAGGATCGGATCGATTGACGTGTAAACGTCTTCCGATTCTGATCGGCTTCCGCTTGCACGCGCCCGCGGTTTCGGAAGGACATGAAACTTGGGCCTTGGCGCGAACCGCTCTTTCACCGCGTTCCACCAGGCGAGCTCCGGACCGGCACCATTCAGTTCTACAAAAAGGAATGCGACGCCAACACTCGTCCATACAACAACCAGATCGCTCCAGGCGTGATAGGCGAGCAGTTGAAGAGTGTAGACTGCAGCCAAAATTAGAGCGACCCACTTGGCTTGAATCCGCAGCAACAATTCGACACGCGGATAAATGGTTGCGAAGGCCACAAAAATCCCAAAGTGCAACGCTGGAGAACCGGCGATTGCGCAGCGTTCCAATAAGCCCCACATCGTTAGGAGCACCGCCGGTGTCAGCAACAAAGTCACGTAGAGCGCAATGTATGCGCGTCGGCCGAGAAAACGTTCCACCTCTCGGCCAAATACGAACAGCAGGTACATCTCGATGGCAAACCAGAGCAATGATGATGGGTAATGGACGAACGCATACGTACCTAGCCGCCATACCTGCCCCCCGTTCCAAATTCGTGCGCTGTCGAAAATGAAATAATTGAGTGTGCCAGCCAGACCGGGAATCGCTGTCAGAATGCAAGCGAGTACCGCACAGACCACATGTACTCCAACGAGCATCGTGGTCACATCGACTGGATACCTCCCCATCCACGCAACCGGCCGATAATCATCGGACGTGGTCACCCCGAACATGTTTTCAATTAATGCCGCGCGCTGTCCTTGCGCAAGTGAAACGACAGATGTTGCGTTTCGAATTTCGTCAGTATTTCTGGTTCGTGAGTCTTCAACGCCTTATCCATGTGGCGGCTGTTACGCGCATAGCCTCGACGAGGACGGATTCGTGGTTAAAATGGGCAGTTTCGTTCGATGAAGAATCTCGCACCCGCCATTTTCCCGTCCAAGGGGATCGGTGACGGAAAGCCAGCCAATAAGGCTGTGCTCGATTGGGTACAAGAGATCGCGACTCTGACACAACCTGAGAACATTTTCTGGTGCGACGGCTCGGACCGCGAGAACGAGTTTCTGATCGCTGAATCGGTCAAACAAAACGTCCTGACCGAACTGAATGAAAAGAAAGTTCCGCGCTCGTACCTGCACCGGTCTAGTCCGAACGATGTTGCGCGCGTCGAGCAATTCACTTTTGTCTGCACGCCAACAAAACAGGAAGCCGGACCGACGAATAACTGGGCTGATCCAGCCAAAACATACGCGAAACTGCGGGAACTCCTCAGGGGCGCAATGCGCGGGCGCACCATGTTCGTCATTCCCTACATGATGGGTCCGGCGGATTCTCCGCTGACCAAGATCGGTTTCGAGATCACCGATTCCAAATATGTCGTGCTGAGCTTGAGAATCATGACGCGCATGGGCGAGATCGCGCTCAAACGGCTCGGTAACGATCCAAGTGCAGAATGGAACCGCGGCGTGCACTCACTGCTGGATGTAAATCCTGATCGCCGGTTCATTTGTCATTTTCCGCAGGACAACACGATCGTCTCAGTCGGCTCGGGTTATGGCGGGAACGTCTTGCTGAGCAAAAAGTGCCTGGCCTTACGCATTGGTTCGTATCTGGCGCGAAAACAGAATTGGATGGCCGAGCACATGCTGATCCTCGGCGTGGAATCGCCCGAAGGGCGCAAACACTATGTCGCCGCTGCATTCCCCAGCGCATGCGGCAAGACAAATTTCGCGATGCTTATTCCGCCTGCGCATTTCAAAGGCTGGAAGGTGACCACGGTTGGGGACGATATCGGCTGGATGCGAATTCGCGATGGCCGCTTGTATGCCGTTAATCCGGAGAACGGCTACTTCGGTGTCGTGCCTGGAACGAGCTTCAAATCGAATCCCAACGCGATGCGATCGATCGCGCACGACACAATCTATACCAATGTGGCGCTCACGGACGACGGCGATGTATGGTGGGAGGGTAAAGATGGCCAGCCGCCCGCACATGCGATTGATTGGCATGGAAACGACTGGACGCCGCAATCAACCGAAAAAGCCGCGCACCCCAATAGCCGGTTCACAACTCCAATGCGCAACAATCCCGCGCTCGATCCCGACGTCGAGAAAGGTGAAGGCGTGCCGATCAGCGCAATCATTTTCGGTGGTCGTCGCAGCGATACCGTGCCGCTGGTTTATCAGGCATTCGATTGGAACCACGGCATATATTTAGGGGCGACGATGGCTTCGGAAACCACCGCAGCCGCCACCGGCGCCGTAGGGCGAGTGCGGCGCGATCCAATGGCGATGCTGCCCTTCTGCGGATACAACATCGGCGACTATTTCCAGCACTGGCTCGAGATTGGAAAGCAACTCACCAATCCGCCGCTTATTTTTAACGTGAATTGGTTTCGCAAAGGCGACGGAAAATTCCTCTGGCCCGGCTTCGGTGAGAACATGCGCGTGCTCAAATGGATCATCGACCGGTGCGAGGGAAGCGGTGGCGCACTCAAGTCGCCGATCGGTTGGCTGCCAAGCCCGCACGATCTGGATTTGGCTGAGCTCGACATCGATCGCAATGCCGTTGACGAACTCCTTTGCATCGACCACGAGGAATGGCAGAAAGAGATCGCTGCGCACAAAGAATTTTTCGATTCGTTAGGCGGCGTAGTGCCGCAAGAATTGCAAAAACAGCGCGAGCAGCTCGCGGATGGCTTTAGTTTGTAAGAGAGAGCGCGGGCGTTCCGCCTGCTGCTTTCCCTTGCCTAAAAGAAGTGTCCCGCGAAACCCGTGGCAAGGCGGCCGGGCGCCCGCGCTCCTCGGAAATTTGCGCACTGCTTGAACGACAGCGAAAATCTCCAGTGGGTTCGAAGATCGGGAACAAACAGCGGGTTATCACGCCGACACGGAATGATTGCATTGAGGTTCGCGGCGCACGCCAGAACAATCTCAAAGGGATAGATATCGATCTTCCGCTGGGGAAATTAACCGTTGTAACCGGCCCGAGCGGCAGCGGTAAATCGAGTCTGGCATTCCAAACGATTTACGCAGAAGGCCAGCGACGCTACGTCGAGACTTTCAGTCCATACATGCGGCAGTTCCTCGATCGAATGGACAAGCCGCGCGTGGACGATATCCGCGGCATCCCGCCTGCAATCGCCATTGAGCAGTGGAACCCGGTCAAGACCTCACGATCGACCGTCGGCACGATGACGGAGATCAACGATTATTTGAAGCTTCTCTGGCCGCGTGTCGCGCATGCTTTTTGTCCTGGTTGCGTTCGTGAAATTCGACCGGAAACAGCGCAATCGATCGCGGAACAGATTGTTCGCGACTGCGTCGGCAAAAATATTCTTATCGCATTCTGGGTTGCAGTGCCGCCGAAAACTGAGCCGAGGAAGTTTTTCGATTTCCTCCAGCAGCAAGGTTATTTGCGTATCTGGATAGACAACCAGGTCGTGCGCGTGGACGACCCGAATCCAAAAATCAAAAGGCTCGGCGTGCGTGTACAGGTCGTTCAGGATCGCATCGCGGTCGATGAAGAAAATCGTACGCGATTGGTGGAAGCAATCGAGACAGCGCTGCGCTTTGGCAAAGGGCGGGTGAACGTAATTCCTGCGGGGACAGGCGTCTCGCCTGCGAGTTCAAAGAGCGCGGCCGTCACGGCCGCCACTACAGTTCTCCCCTTCTCGACTGGTTGGCACTGTGCATGGTGCGATTTGGACATTCGCGCGCCCACCGTGGGCCTTTTCAGTTTTAATAACCCCCTTGGGGCGTGTCCCGACTGCCGCGGGTTCGGCCGAACGATCGCTATCGATCTAAACAAGGCGATCCCCGACCGCAGTCTCAGCATTAAACAAGGCGTGGTGCGCGTTTTTCGCGGCGCCGAGTTTGGTGAATCACAGAAAGATTTGCTTCGTGCCTGCGCCCGCGAAGACATCGATATCAATGTGCCGTTCGATGAATTACCGAAGGCCGATCAGGATTTCGTAATCGAAGGAGAAAGGCGCTCAGGCGGATATACCGACGAAGACTATGAGCACGATCGCTGGTATGGAGTGCGCGGCTTCTTTCGCTGGCTGGAAAGCAAAACTTACAAAATGCACGTGCGCGTGTTGCTTAGCCGGTACCGCGCATATGTCACCTGTCCTAAATGCAACGGCGGCCGCTACCAATCTGAAGCGCTGAATTATAAAATCCGGGAAGCGCCTGCGCCTGCTATTTCCGGCGCTTCGCAAGAGGCTCTTTTAACGCTTCCAGAATTTCAGGCACTTTCGATTTCCGAGGCTAGTGATCTTCTGCGCACGATCGAACTTTCGCCTAACGACAAAACAGCGCAGATGCTGCGGGACGAAATTTGCGCGCGCCTCAATTATCTGCGCGACGTCGGCGTCGGTTACCTTACGCTCGACCGGTCTACGCGCACATTGAGTGGCGGTGAAGTGCAGCGTGTAAATCTCACCACGTGCCTCGGCGCTTCGTTGGCAAACACGCTTTTTGTGATGGACGAACCGAGCGTTGGATTACACCCGCGCGACGTCGGTCAATTGGTGCGCGTGATGCATAATTTGCGCGACAAAGGCAACACATTACTCGTCGTCGAGCATGAGGAACAAATCATCCGCGCGTCGGACAATTTGATCGATCTGGGGCCGGGTCGGGGTGAGCAAGGCGGCGACTTGGTTTGGAATGGAACGCTGGAAGGTTTGATAGGTGGGTCGCGATCTCCGGCCGCGATGCCGGACAAAATCGCGCAGCGATCAAATTTAAACCGCGTTGCGGCTTTTGAAATGGCATCGTCTTCGGAAAAGCCGATCCATCATTCACTCACGCGCGATTACCTGACTGGCCGCAAATCAATCCCCATCCCCGCCTCGCGCCGCAAATCGAATTCCTCAATCAAGATCCTCGGCGCCAGGCATCACAATCTGAAGAATATCGATGTCGAGTTGCCGCTCGGCGTCTTCACGTGTGTAACCGGAGTATCCGGGTCCGGCAAATCCACTCTGATTCATGATGTGCTATACCGAAATCTGCTGCTCGCCAAGGGACAATCCTCCGATCAGGAACCAGGCGCGTGCAAATCAATCATCGGCACACATCGAATCGGAGATGTGGTGATGGTGGATCAATCACCGCTCGCTCGTACCCCGCGTTCAACGCCGATTCTGTATCTCGGCTTGTTTGATCAGGTCCGCGAATTATTTGCCGCGCAACCCGAAGCGATGGCGCAGGGACTAACGGCAGCCGCTTTTTCGTTTAACTCTGGCAACGGACGTTGCGAACGTTGCTCGGGCACAGGTTACGAAAAGATCGAGATGCAATTCTTGAGCGATCTATATGTGCGTTGCGCGGAATGCGAAGGCAAACGTTTCCAGCCACACGTGCTCAAGGTCCGCCTGCACGACAAATCGATTCACGACATTTTTGAACTCACGATCAGCGAAGCGATCCAGTTTTTTAGGCAAACTGGCGAAGACAGCTGCGGGCGAATTTCCGATGGCCTCAAAGTGCTCGACGAAGTTGGGCTTGGTTACCTGCGTCTGGGTCAGCCTTTGAACACATTATCTGGCGGCGAATCGCAAAGACTGAAGCTGGTGAGACATTTGTCGGACGCTTCCGGCACCCGCAATCTGTTCATCTTTGACGAGCCGACCACTGGATTGCACTTCGACGATGTGGCAATGCTGCTGCAATTGTTCCAGCGGCTAGTAGACCGTGGGCATTCGCTCGTGGTAATCGAGCACAATCTGGAGGTGATTAAGTGTGCTGATTGGATTGTCGATCTCGGCCCGGAAGCTGGTGATGCCGGCGGTGAAGTCGCTGCCACCGGAACGCCCGAAGAAATTACGCGCGTTGAGCGTTCGCATACGGGAGCGTTTCTGCGACGGGTGCTTTCAAAATCTATCGAACCGCTGCATGTCATCCCGAGCCGCAAAGACGGCGAGGGACCTCACAAAATCTCGCGTAAGCGGGAGGGATCTTTCGCGTACGCTCAGGATGACAGCGTTGCGTTGGCGCGAGCAGCAGAAACAGCACCGGGATTTCGCGCAACTGGCCGAAACGGCGTGATTCATGTTCACGGCGCGCGAGAGCACAATCTTAAAAACATCGATCTTAAAATCCCGCGGGAACAACTGGTTGTCATCACGGGGTTGAGCGGCTCCGGCAAATCAACGGTCGCATTCGACATCCTGTTTGCCGAGGGACAACGCCGGTTTCTCGACAGCATGTCGCCTTATGCGCGGCAATTTGTGGAGCAACTGGAAAAACCGGATGTCGATTTGGTCAGCGGATTGCCTCCGACTGTCGCCATCGAACAACGAGTGACGCGTGGCGGAGGCAAATCAACCGTCGCGACCGTTACGGAGGTTTACCATTTCCTGCGGCTCTTGTTCGCAAAGACCGGAACACAGTTTTGTTCCGACTGTGATTTACCCGTGGAAAAACAGAGTGTGGCTTCCATTGTGAAACAGATCGAGACGGCTGCGAAGCGCGGTCCACTGAAGGTGCTCGCGCCACTGGTGAAAGCGCGCAAGGGTTTTCACACCGACATCGCGCTCTGGGCGGCGCGCCAGGGATTCGACACTCTTTACGTGGACGGAAAACTCATTCCGATCGCACAATTTCGGAAACTGGAGCGTTTCAAAGAACACACCATTGATGTGGTGGTGGGGGCGATCGATCGGCGACGAATCGCCAGTGCGCGCGAGATCACCCACCGCTCGCTTGAGATTGGCCGAGGCACAGCACGTCTGCTCGATTCAAAAAATCGCCTTACGGTCCTGAGCACAGAGATGAGTTGCCCGAATTGCGGCCGCGCATTTGAGGAACTCGATCCACGTTTGTTCTCCTTCAATTCGCCGCATGGCATGTGTGAAGAATGCGGCGGGTTCGGCGAAATTTGGGACCATGATTTGCAAACGGGAGCGAACCGGGACGGCGAATCCGTTCTGGAAAACGAGTTGGCGGCGGAACGCGAATCCGAATGGATCGATGAAGGCGAAGCACGCGAATGCCCAAGCTGTCACGGTTCACGTTTGAACGCGGAGGCGCGTCATGTGCGCGTGCAAGGCTATACAATCGATCAATTCACGAATCTTTCGGCGGGTGAAGCAGCGCGCGAGATTGCGAAACTAAAGTTCAAAGGGACGGATCACATCGTAGCCGCCGGCCTCATTCCTGAAATTCAACAGCGACTGCGTTTCATGGAGACCGTGGGACTTGGTTACCTCGCGCTGGGGCGCTCGGCAAAAACTCTAAGCGGCGGTGAGTCGCAACGAATCCGTTTGGCTGCGCAACTCGGCTCAAATTTACGCGGCGTGCTTTATGTTCTGGATGAACCAACGATTGGTTTGCACCCTCGTGATAATCAGCGCCTGCTCGAAACGCTCACGACATTGCGGAACAAGGGTAATTCATTGCTTGTGGTCGAGCACGACGAAGAAACGATGCGCCGCGCCGATCATATCGTGGATCTCGGGCCGCGCGCGGGGATTCACGGCGGCGAGGTGGTTGTGAGCGGAACGCTGAGCGATGTTCAGAGAAATCCAAAATCCGAAACTGCTCGGTGCCTGAAATCACCGGTGTGTCATCCGATCCGGGGATCACGCCGTTCGCTGCGCGACGTCGAAAACTGGATTGAGATTTGCGGGGCGCGCGCGAACAATTTGAAGAACATCGATGTGCGTTTCCCTATCGGCCGACTTTCGGTAATCACTGGAATCTCTGGTAGCGGCAAGTCTACGTTAATGGACGATGTAATCTGGCCTGCGGTGCGCAATCAGCTAAACGAACGAAAGCGCGCTGGCGACGGTGATCTCTTCAAACTGGTGAGCGGTGCGCAGGAGATCGAAGCCGTGTACGAAGTCGATCAATCGCCGATCGGAAAAACCTCGCGCTCAACGCCTGGAACTTACGTGAAAGTGTTCGACGAAATTCGAAACTTATATGCGCAATTGCCCGTATCACGGGTGCGCGGCTATTCGGCGAGCCGATTCTCGTTTAACGCCGAAGGCGGTCGCTGCGAGACGTGCAAGGGCCAGGGTGTGATCAAACTCGAGATGAACTTTCTGCCCAGCAGTTATGTCTCGTGTGAAGATTGCCATGGCCGACGGTACAATCCGCAGACACTGGAGATTCTCTACAATGAAAAATCCATTGGCGATGTCATGGAAATGACCATCGAAGAGGCGGCGCAATTCTTTTCAGCGCATCCGAAAATCGCCCGTCCACTTTCTCTACTGGTCGACACCGGTCTTGGGTATCTGAAGCTCGGACAACCGAGCCCCACTCTAAGCGGTGGCGAAGCGCAGCGCCTGAAGCTGGTGACGCAATTAAAACGCGGAGTAAGCCGCGCAGCGAACGAGCGGATTCGAAAAATGCGCAAGCCGGGATCGACATTGTATTTGCTCGAGGAACCAACCATTGGCCTGCATATGGCCGACATAGAATTGCTCCTCAACGTGTTGCATCGGCTCGTCGATGAAGGAAACACTGTCGTTGTGATCGAACACAATCTCAGTGTGATCGCCGAAGCGGACTACATTGTGGATCTCGGGCCGGAAGCAGGTGACGCCGGCGGGCACGTAGTCGCATGCGGAACGCCGGAACAAGTCGCGAAGAATCGCGTTAGCCGCACCGCGCCATTTTTGCGAAAGGTGTTGAACACCCGCCATCCGAAAGCCGCGCTGTCATCCTGAGCGGAGCGAAGGATCTCAGAATCGAAGTCGCCTTTACGTAGTAAAGATTCCGCGACCGCTAATCTGTTGAGAGGTCCCTCACATTTGTTCGGGATGACACGCGTTTTGATTGCGGCTATCAGCGACATCAGTGACAATCGCGGCGCAAATGCTCGCCTATTACCTACACAACCTTGATCCGATCATTTTCCGGATCTACGACAACGTCGGACCTCGATGGTACGGGCTTGCTTATGTGGCTGCGTTTGTATCGAGCTACTTTCTTTTCCTCTGGCTGTCCAAACGCGGATATGCCGACCTGCCGCCGCAACGCGTAGGCGATTTCATTACTGGCTGCGCATTATTCGGCGTGATCGTTGGCGGACGGCTCGGTTACGTTTGCTTTTACAAGCCGGAAATGTTGCGCGAGCCGTTGTCGATCTTGCGCGTTTGGGAAGGCGGCATGTCGAGTCACGGCGGGATGGTGGGTTTATTGCTGTTCACGCTTTACTACGCACGTCGTCACAAAATTTCGTGGCTAAACCTCGGCGACAACCTTGTCGTAACGGCGCCGATAGGATTGTTCTTCGGACGATGCGCGAACTTCATTAATGGCGAACTGTACGGGCGGATCGCGAATGTTCCCTGGGCGATGCAATTCCCGAAGGAACTATTCGATCATCCTCAGGAAGCTGAACGCGCGATCTCGGCTTCCGTGAGAATCGACCCGTCATTGACCACGCCGGATGCAATCATCGGCGCGGCGCGCAGCCGGCCCGAGGTAGCCGACGCGTTGCGCTCCATTCTGTCGCCGCGACATCCCTCGCAACTTTACGAAGCATTCTTCGAAGGGATCATGTTGTTCGCGATTTTGTGGTTTGTGCGAACGCGCACGCGCCAGCCAAACGGTGTTCTGACCGGCCTGTTTTTTATTTGTTACGCAATCTTTCGAATCGTGGTCGAAAATTTTCGCGAGCCGGATGCCGAATTGATTGGGCCATTCACGCGCGGCCAATTCTTTTCGTTCTTTCTGGTTGCGATTGGTGCCGCGTTCATCGTGGTGGCGAAAAGGCGACCCACGTTTCCAAAAGAATGACGAAGCACGAATGACGAATGACGAAACAAATCCGAATGCTTAAATGACGAAGTGATCCGAAACGGCCCGTCGGTTATTCGGATTTCCTCATTCCTTCGTCATTAGACGTTCGGCATTCGTCATTTTTCGCGAATCCAGCTTTCACTTTTCCAAAACCGCAGTATTACTTATGCCGGTGACGCAGGAATGCTCGTTCCGGAAATCGTAGCGGCTGGCGGCGGTTTACTGTTTGCGTTCGATCACGCGACGATCGCAGGAAAAATTGTCCTCACTCTTCTCGCTGTCGCATCGATTTTCAGCTGGTCGATCATGATCACGAAACTGCGCGTGATCCGTTTTGCGCGGAAACAGAATGCTCGTTTCCTCGCTGCTTTTCACAAAGACCGACAGCCGCTTCGTCTGTTTGAGAAAAACGCGCGCTTTCCCGGTGCTCCGGTTTTTAACGTGTATCGCGCAGGGTGCGAAGAAATGACATTCCATCTGCTAGGATCGGCTGAAGTCGACGACACGTTTCGTGCCCGACTTGAGATCGCCGACAAAATTTCACCCGCGCAGATGGGCGCGGTGAATGTGGCAATGGAACGCGCGGTGGGCGAGACAGCGCTTTCACTTGAATCGCAGATGATTCTGCTCGCCACTGCAGTGAGCGGTTCGCCTTTTCTCGGATTGCTGGGCACGGTGTGGGGCGTGATGGATGCGTTCACCGGAGTCGCCGAAGCAGGTTCGCCCAACCTCGTTGCGATGGCGCCCGGCGTATCCGGCGCGCTGATTACGACCGTTACGGCGTTGTGCGTCGCGATTCCGGCAATGTTCGGTTACAACTTTCTCGTTACCAGCATTCGCGGAATTATTGTGGAGATGGACAACTTCGCCGCCGAGCTCGCATCCGAGTTCGAGCACAAGTACGTCGATCACGGGTCGCGAGAATCCGCGTTTCGCCGATGAGACGCTATTCGCAACGCCAGAGTCTTTCGACGTTAAGCGAGATCAATATCACGCCGCTGCTCGACCTGGCTTTTGTTCTACTCATCATATTCATGATCACCACGCCGCTGCTCGAAAGCAGCATGAACCTGGTGATCCCATCCAGTGGTACGAAGAATCCGTCGATCAACACGTCGCATGTGCAAACGGTCTCAATCGATCGCACCGACACGATCCGATTTAATAACCAGATGATGGACCTGGAAACTTTGACGACGCAGCTGGTGCAATTGAAACGGACGAATCCGGAAATTGCGATCGTCATTCGCCCCGATCGCGACTTGCCGGTGCAAAAGTTGATTGGAGTGATGGACGCTTTGCAGCGCACCGGAATCACGAAGGTCGGCATCGCCACCAAAGCAGAACCGAATTAAATGGCGAAAGAGCCGTCTTCGCCGAGATACGGTACGCCAAGCGGTCGTTTTTGGACAAATGTCGTCCTGATCGGGTTGGCGCACATCGCGCTTATCGCCGGACTGATCCGCTGGAGTGTGGCAGCGAGGGCCTCATCGAATCCAGAAAGCATCGTGTGGTTAGGTGGCGCGGGAAATCTCCCAGCAGAGGAATCGGAAAAGCGGGAATCCCCATTAGCAAAGCAGCGATTAACTGAAACGGAGCCTAGCAAGTCGGAAAAGGATGAGGCCGCAGTCGAAAAGCCGGTGGTAACAACCGCGAAGAGCGAAATCGAATTACCAACGACCACTCCAAAACCGACTCCAACAGCAACACCGCCGCCGAAGCCGAGTGTCACTCCCGCGCTTAGGACCAAATCAATTCCGAAACCAACTCCCAGGAAAACGCTCGTAGCGAAAGCTTCTCCGAAGCCGGCAAAACCGAAGTCGAATCCCGCGAAAGCAAACGCCAGATCAGAGAAAAAGGACAAAATTACTCTGGCGAAAAACGATTCCGCGCCTCAGAGCGGAAGCGGGCAAAGCGCACCAACAAATAAAAACGGCAGTGCGGGCGGTGAAGACAGTGCTTCCGAATTTGGCTGGTATGGCAACATGTTGCATGACCGTTTTTACAGCGCCTGGATCCAGCCAACCACCAACGTTCCTTCGGGCGAAAAAATTTCGACGCTTGCGAGCGTGCGAATCGAAAAGGACGGTCGCGTTTCGAGATTCGAAATCGCCAAACCCTCCAAGAACGCCACCGTGAATGAATCAGTAGCGGCGGTTGCGAAACAAGTCAGTCAGGTCGATCCACCCCCGACGGGGCTAATCAAGGGCGATCACTACGACGTAAAAATTAATTTCGAACTGAATACCGAGGAGGGAGGCTCGAATCGATGACGATTTTCGGCGCGCGAAAATGGTAGCCGCTTTTACAAAAGCGAGCGTGTCGTCGGCGATAATTTCAAAACCTCCGGGTCGCGCCTCAAGCGGCGCGCAAGTTGTTTCGAAATTTCGTCGCACCAACGTGGGAACTGAGTCAGAGCGTCAACGTGACGTTCATATGCCGCCGGGTCGTTAAAGCGCGCGAACCAGACGAAAACATTTTCGCCTTCCCGCACCGGCAGCGCGGGAAAAGTGTTCTCACTGTGCTCAGTTGCGAAATACGCCAGGACCATTGCGCCTGAATCGATCAAGGCTGGTTTCACCGTTTTCTCGAAAAACTCAACGAAGCCAGCATCCGCGGGCGCATCGAAACGATAAATCGTCGCCACAATCAATTCGTTCCGCATCTCGTTCGATCCAGGGACAGGGCGTTCTTTGTTTCCGAGGGAAAATCCCGACGTTGGCGTTGCCGGATGCAGGAGCAGCACATTATCGGAATCGATCATGGTGGCGTTTGCCACTTCGCGATGTGCCTTCCAGATCGGGCCGCCGTAAAAGTCCTTGAGGGCCCGCGCGCGTGAAGGCATGTCCCGAAAACCTCGCAGCCAAACAAATCGGTTTGGATTATTGAGATCGCGGAATTGACCGATGACCTTCATCCCGAGCGCTTCCTGCGATTCGACAAATTCCCGGTCGAACAGGTCGATCAGCACATCCCGCTTTCCCGGATGCAAGGTGTATTGCCGCAGCTCAACGATCGGGCAGCAAGTCTGTGGCAGCTGCGCGTCCGGATTCATCTCAAAACGGAAAAGTTTGGAAGAATCCTGGTTGTTATCGAGCATTCAGGACGAGCAAATTTCTAGCTGAAATCGCTAAGAACGAAATTTCTCCTCAATTAGACGATGCAAATGGCCAGCGATCGCTGGATGATCGAGGCGTTCGATCACTTCGTCGAGGAAGCCGGTAACGAGTAAGCGCTGGGCGACTTTTGTAGGGATGCCGCGCGTGCGCAGGTAGAAAAGTTCGTCCTCGTCGATTTGGCCGGACGTCGCGCCGTGGGTGCAACGGACGTTGTCGGCAAGGATTTCGAGACCAGGCATTGAGTTCGCTTCGGCGTCGTCGCTAAGAAGTAAGTTGCGAACTTTTTGATACGCGTCGGTGAAATGAGCGTGCGGTTCCACGCGGATGAGGCCGCCGAAAATCGTGCGGGCACGATCGTCGAGCGCATTTTTGTAAAGCAAGTCGCTCGCCGTGCGCGGCGAGATGTGGTCCTGCAATGTACGTGCGTCGAATTCCTGCTGGTGTTTCGCCACGGCGACGGCGAGCAGATCGCTGCGGCCGCCTTCGCCGACAAGACGGCTCAAACTTTCGAACCGCGAATACTTTGCGCCGACGTGCAAATTCAGGCTCATCGTTGACGCGTCGTGATCGACGATCGTGGAGTTCATTTGCAGCGCGATCACGTTACTGGACCACTCCTGCGCACACACATATGTAATCTTCGCTCCCGGCCCGGCGATAAGATCGTTTACCCCGCAGGCGAAACCGGGTGCCGTTTGGCTGCACGACCGGAAATGCTCGATCACAGTGACCTTCGCTAACTCGTCGGCCACGAGGAGTAGATGCGGGAAAACCGACATGTTATCGTGGCGCAGCCAGTGAAAGATTTCGATCGGCAATTCGATCTCGAGTCCGCGCGGCACGAACAGGAATGTTCCCGTCGAAACGTGCGCTTTGTGTAAGGCGGCGAACTTTGCCGATCCGAGAGTCGCCTCAGTCGACATGAAATATTTCTGGAATAGGTCGGCGTGCTCCACCATGGCGCGCTCAAGCGGCTGAAAAATCACGCCGCGTTTTTTCAGATCTTGAGATACGACATCGCGCTCAATTAATTGGTCGTTCGCGAAGATCATCCGGCCCGCGTACTCCTCCAAGGCGCGAGAATATTTTAGAATGTTGTTACGGTCGTCTTCAGAAAGCGGCGGACT
>DATARG010000180.1:0-4883 GCA_036264275.1 Candidatus Udaeobacter sp.
CATCGAACCAGTCATGATCTTGAGACGGCTGATGATGGCTGACTGCAGACGTTTCGTCGGCGATTGCATTTCCTGCAGCACGCCATCGATGCGGAATCGAACGCGAAATTTTTTGTCCATCGGCTCGAGATGAATGTCGCTTGCACCAGCGCGGTGGGCTTCAATCAGCAGCATCGACACGAGGCGGACAATTGGCGCGTCTGCTTCGTCGATTGCGGCCGCTTCCGTGCCATCGCCAATCTCCAGCCCAAAATCGATTTCCTCCCCGATTTGCTTTTGCAGGACATCCGCCGCTTCATCCGCTGTGCCGTAGTATTTGATGAGCGCTTCGCGAATTTTCTTCGGGCTCGTGCAAACCAGTTCCAATTCGCGTTGCAGGAGGAAACCCAAACTGTCGATCGTATCGATGTCTAATGGGTTGCCGACAGCGAGCACGAGCCCGCTCTCACCAAATGCGACTGGAATCACTTTGAAGCGACGAGCGTCTTCGCCGCGGATCTCGTTGATGACCTGTGGCGGAATGATCATCGTAGAGATGTCGATCCAATCCATGTGCGCTTGCGCAGCGAGCGTCCGCGAGACGTCCACCTCCGACAGAGCGCCGTCATTGATCAAAACATCGAGTACGCCGGGCTCGCCGTTCAGACGCGACCGGGCGCCATCGATTTGCTTGCGTGTAAGGAGTCCTCCCTCCTGGAGAACGCCGAGCACATAGTCTTCGTTGTGTTGCACCTGGGGAAAAAGGCCGCGGCCAGTTTAGCGCAAACCGGCTATATTTCCAGCCAGCGCAGCCACGAACTCGTTTTGAAAAATCCGGAGCCTACGGGGCTCGAACGCGCCCACTACTGCCCGCTCCCTTAGACAAACTACCCCCTATGTGACGCAAAAAAGCGCAAACATAGGCAGTCGGATTGTCAGGAATTGTCATGAAAAATTACGTCGAGGACCGATCGTTATAAGAGCCGGAAATGTCCCGATAAAAATTTACCGGGTTAGCTCTGGTGGATACGATTCGTTCATCGTTACCTACTACTCCGCCGGTACGCGGAAACGAGAATCATTTAGCGATCTCCCGCGGGCCAGGGATCGCGCAAACGAGATCGCCCGGGCAGTTATTAATGACCGCCTAGCGGTTGTCGAATTGAACAACGCAGACCGGGACAGTTATGTGAGAGCCATCGGATTACTGCGCCCGTTAGGCATTCCGCTTCACGGCGCAATTGAGGAATATGTTGCGGCTCGATCGCTCCTTAACGGACAGCCGCTATTGCCGGCATTGCAAGAATATATCGGCCGGCGGCGCAACATCACCGACAAGCCCGTGCGGGATATTATCGCTGAACTTCTTGAGTCGAGAAAACAAGCGTTGCGCAGCCAGCGCTACATTCAGACGCTTCGCTCGCATCTGAGCCGATTCGCAGCCGCGTTTCATACGAACATCAGCAGCATCACTACCGGAAGGATTGAAGATTGGCTTATTTCGTTAAACTTGGGCCCGTGCGGGCGTAATAACGTGCGCTGCTCCCTAGTGACGTTCTTCCATTTCGCGCGAAGTCGGCACTATCTGCCGAAAGGAGAAGCAACGGAAGCCGATGACATTCCCAAGGCGAAAGATCCGGGCGGCAAAATCGGAATTTTGCGGCCGCAAGAGCTTGCCAAGCTTTTGAGTGAAGCGGAGGCGGAACCGGCGCTCTATCTAGCGCTTGGTGCATTCACCGGCCTGCGCAGCGCGGAATTGATTCGACCGGAATGGTCCGACATCAATCTCGAACGCGGCCACATCGTGGTAGCTAAAGAAAAGGCTAAGACTGCAACGCGCCGCTTAGTTCCAATTCAGCCAAATCTCACGCAATGGCTGGCGCCGCACCGCGGACGAACTGGCCGCGTATTTACGAGCGAACATGCGGCAGATCGAGCAATTGCCTTTGCCAACGGGCATTTAGATTGGCCAAACAACGCCCTGAGACACAGCTATGCTACTTATCGGCTGGCGGCAATCGCGGACACGGCCCGAGTTGCGCTCGAAATGGGGAACAGCCCGCAAAAGCTAATGACGAACTACCGCGAGCTCGCGGATGAACGTGAAGCGGCAGAGTGGTTTTCGATTGTCCCCGAACGCTGACCGAAATGCGGTTGAGTTCGCTGCCTAAATAGTGACCGGCTTGCAAGCGCGAACGTTCGCGCTTCTGAGTTTTCAGCTGCTTGCCGTCAAGCAATTAGACATACGTCTCCTTACATGAATTCACAAAATTCAGCCCTTCTCACGAAACGGGAGCTTGCCGGGATCTGCCGCGTTTGCATCCGAACCGTCGATAGCTGGATTAACCGCAAGCTTATCGGTTACATCAAGCTTGGGCATACCGTTCGTTTTACGTCAAGCGACGTTGACTCGTTTATTCAAAAGCACCGAATCGGTAAGCCATCATGATGAGTGCATCGAGGCGCTCGACACGCGCAAAATTAAAAGATGTAGATCCTAAGCCGGTGATTGCGCTGTTGAAATGGTTCGAACGAGCGCCGGACGCGCGCGCAAGTCGGATTTCGGCAAACTGCTGATGCGATTCAACAAACGGATATTCAAGCTCGACGACGGCCGTCGTGTTCGCTTCAGGGCTGAAGGCAAGGGCGACAATCGCAAATACATCTTCGAGATCGTATAGGCGTAACCTCTAGCAGAGACCTTCGCTCGCTGTCATAGCCTTCTCGTTCTCTTCGCTTTTTACCTTCGGCACCTTCGAACAAGCCTAAAACCGAAGGTGCCAAAGGTATTTCCGCCTCTCTTACTATTTTTTTCATTTTCTAACAAAATACTTACCAGGTATGCCGAAACCTTCGGCACCTTCGGGAACCAGTGACAAACCGTAAGGAATCTCTTCGAGTCTGTCACTCACTGATCGGTGCGGCCGTCCCGTTTCCTGCTTTTATGACACCCAGGCAAAATTTTTATGTCACTTTGACACTTTCGCCTGGGCGTGAGGAATCGCATCTTCCGAACTCTTGATCGAGTAAGCGCGAGCGCTCGCGCTTCGGCAGTGCGTCTCTTGATCGAGCGCGATCCACGAGTGCGACTGGATGGTTCTCAGGTCGCGTCGAGCACGAATTCGAGGGGGCGGGACGTCCGCGATCGCAAAACAGTCGCCGATGACTGTTTCAGGTCGCATCGCTCGTCGATTCCAAACTGCGTGCGTGTCTGGATGGTTCGCAGTTTGCGTCCCACAGAAATTTTTTGAGGATTGGAGGCAGCATGATGGTCGAAAATCAGAATGTTTTGAATGGGCCTTCCACATCAACGGTGATCCGATCAGGATCGGTCTTCGCACTGCGCATTAATGCTTGCTCGATCGTTTCCTTCACGTCGGATGGTTTGAGGCGCGGCTTAACCGCCATCAGATTGGTCACTCCCTTAACGCCCCACAGGTTGCGAACATCCCTCTCGGCATCCTGCTTCTGGAATTGCCACTCGACTTCGCCTTCCAGCGGTCCGATCGAATCGTGATTTTGCGGCTAGTCTCAGCGTGCTTGACCTTTGTTTGCCGTTTCCAATCGGCTCGTGGAGGTGTCACTGTTTCGCGCATGCCGGCTCTCTTGCTCGCCTGGTCCGAGCTTCTTTTTGAAGGTGGCGTTGAGCCCGGTGTCCCGAATGATAACGGCCAGCCCATTTTGTGCGGCGAACTCTCCGATGAGTTCGATTTGCTTTTGCCGGAGCGCTGCTTCCGGCGGCCAGATGTGCGCCAACTCGTGGTCATACACTACGCAATATCCTCTTACGTCGATTCGATGGTTAATCCGCTTGCAAAGTTCCTTCGTGAGGTCATCCATGCAGCTAGTGTGCGGGAAAATTCCTCGTTGCACTACGTAACTTAGGTTCCCAAATTAACAGGCAGGCTCGACATCACCCGCGCGAATTGCACTTCGCTTTAACCCTGCGATGGATCGGGTGGCTCGGTAACTAAAGTTACCTTTTTTGCAGGCCGAGTGGTTTGCGCTTTCGACGGCGCGTCATCGCTCCTATATCTGTAGTTGTCAGCGATGACTCCATCCAATGCCCCGCCCCAATCTCCGTCCCTCTGCGGAAACGCCGGCGACCAGGCATCGATCGCGAGGCGTTACGATCCCTTTACGGGAGTCGTCCTCACCTCCGCTTTCGATCAAGCCGCGGATCGTTGTCGCTGACGAGAATGCCGATAGGCGGCGATACATGGAACACTTGTTAGGGGAGAAGTACGAGGTTGTGACCGTCGCCGGGGGGGAGGCGGCATTGGCTGCCGTGATGAACAATCCGCCGGACCTGGTCGTTGCCGACGTCATGATGCCACGGATGGATGGGCTGGCGCTGTTGGCACGACTTTGCGCAGACCAGCGCACGCACAGAATTCCGATAATCCTCCTCTTAGCAGGGGCTGGCGAAGAATCGAGCGTTGAGGGTCTGGCGACCAGGGCGAATCATTATTTGCCGAAGCCGTTCAACGCGCGTGCGCTTCTGGCGAGTGTCGCGGCCCGTTTGGAAATTTCGCAATTAAGCCAGCAGGCCATCGAAAGCGAGCATGAGCTGCGCATCCTCGCTGAAGCGGGAGAGAAGCGGAGCGTCGAGAAAGGCAAGCGAACGCAAGAGCGGCTGGAGGAATACGAGAAGGCGATGGAAAACCTCGACGAGCAAATCGTGGTCGTTGATCGTGAGTACCGCTACCGTATCGCAAATCGCGCCTTCCTCGCTTATCGCGGATTGAAACGCGAAGAGCTCGAAGGCGCGTTCGTTCCGGACCTGCTCGGCAAAGACGTCTGGGAGCAGGTGACCAAGAAGAAGCTCGATGAAGCGTTCGCAGGCAAAGTCGTTAAATACGAGCTGCGCGACAAGTACACGTTCAAAGGGGAGCGATATCTTT
>DATARG010000237.1:0-3111 GCA_036264275.1 Candidatus Udaeobacter sp.
CCAACGGCGGGCGAAAAGACCAGGAATTCTTTCAGCGCGTTGTCGACGATGCCGGTCTTCGTGCGCTAGTTCATGAAATTAATTTCGAGGCGGCGCGAAGCGCGCGTCGCGCTGCGGATCGCGCAGCGAACGAAACCGGCCAGCAACGATTTGTTGGCGGATCAATGGGTCCCCTTCCCGTCGCCGGTTCTATTTCCCCAGACGTAAACGATCCGGCATTTCGCGCGGTCTCGTTTGATCAGCTTCGCCAGACCTATTTCGATCAGGCCAAAGCGCTGCTCGAAGGTGGCGTCGATCTTCTCATCGTCGAAACGATTTTCGATACGCTCAACGGAAAGGCTGCCGTGTTTGCAGTCACCGATGCATTCGCAGAAGCCGGCGGCAGTGTGCCGTTGATGATCTCGGGCACCGTGATCGACAAATCCGGACGGAACTTGAGCGGCCAAACCGTGGAAGCCTTTCTTGTTTCGATCGCACACGCGCGACCGCTTATTCTCGGTTTGAACTGCTCCCTCGGTCCGGATGAGATGGACCCGTTTATCGAAGAGCTTTCACGGATCGCACCATTTTACGTCGGTGCGTATCCGAATGCAGGATTGCCCGATCCACTTTCGCCGACCGGATTTCCTGAAACTCCAGAATCATTTGCGCCCAAAGTTGCGACTTGGGCGGAAAACGGCTGGCTGAATCTGGTGGGCGGCTGCTGCGGCACGACGCCAGACCATGTCCGCGCAATCGCAACCGCGGTACGCGATTGCAACCCGCGCATTGCACCCGTCATCCCGAGCAAAGTCGAGGAATTCAGTGGAAGAAAACATTAGTGTAACTTCGAAGGATTCTTCGGCTCTGCTTCGCTCCGCGCAGGATGACCGCGGTTCCAACGCCTTGGAACTATCCGGGCTCGAGCCGCTAAAGATCACGCCTGAGTTTGGTTTCGCCGTGATTGGCGAGCGCACGAATATCACGGGTTCGCCAAAATTCTCGAAATTAATCCTGGCCGGCGATTTCGAAGGCGCGCTCGTTGTGGCGCGTCAACAGGTGCAAGGCGGCGCGAACCTGCTCGACGTAAACATGGACGAAGGCATGATCGATTCTGAAGCGACAATGACTCGTTTCCTCAATTTGATAGGCAGCGAGCCGGAAATTGCGCGCATCCCTATCGTAATCGACAGCTCGAAGTGGAGCGTCATCGAAGCCGGACTCAAATGTCTCCAAGGCAAAGCAGTCGTGAACTCCATCAGTCTGAAAAACGGCGAAGAAGAATTTCTTCGCCAGGCACAATTGATCAGGCGATACGGCGCAGCCGCCATTGTGATGGCATTTGACGAGAAAGGCCAGGCCGACAACGTCGAACGCAAGATCGAGATCTGCGCGCGCGCTTACAACCTGTTGACTCAGAAGGCTGATTTTCCAGCGAGCGACATTATTTTCGATCCAAACATCCTGACGGTTGCTACAGGTCTTGACGAGCACCGCAATTACGCCGTGGACTTCATCGAAGCGACGCGTTGGATCAAAAAGAATTTGCCAGGTGCGCGCGTCAGCGGCGGGGTCAGCAACATTTCGTTTTCCTTTCGCGGCAACAACACCCTGCGCGAAGCGATGCACGCCGCCTTTCTTTACCACGCAATTCGCGCCGGCTTAGACATGGCGATTGTGAACGCCGGGCAACTTGCAGTTTACCAGGAAATCGAACCCGAGTTACGGGAACGCGTGGAAGACGTGCTGTTAAATCGCCGCGACGATGCAACCGAACGACTGATTGAGTTCGCAGAACGCGTAAAGGCGAAAGGGAAACTACCGGTCGCCGACGAAACGTGGCGCAAGCAGCCTGTCGAAGAGCGTCTGAAGCACGCGTTGGTCAAAGGCATCACCGATTACATCGACAGCGACACGGAGGAGGCGCGGCAAAAATGCAGACGCCCCCTCGACGTGATCGAGGGTCCCCTCATGGCAGGAATGAGCGTGGTCGGCGACCTATTCGGGTCGGGCAGAATGTTTCTACCGCAGGTGGTGAAAAGCGCGCGGGTGATGAAAAAAGCTGTGGCGTACCTGATGCCATTCATGGAAGCGGAAAAATCCGCCGGCGCGAAACCGCAGGGCCGCATTGTGATGGCCACTGTCAAAGGCGACGTGCATGACATCGGCAAAAACATCGTGGGCGTGGTTCTCCAATGTAATAACTACGACGTGATCGACCTCGGCGTGATGGTTCCTGCAGCGAAGATTCTCGAAACAGCTCGGGAGAAAAATGCCGACGCGATCGGTTTAAGCGGTCTCATCACCCCATCGCTGGACGAAATGGTTCACGTCGCACAGGAGATGGAGCGAGAAGGATTTCGGTTGCCGCTTTTGATTGGCGGAGCCACGACAAGCCGGGCGCATACCGCAGTCAAAATCGCGCCGCATTATCGCGCCAGCACTGTGCACGTACTCGACGCGTCGCGCGCGGTTGGTGTGGTGAACGCGCTGCTGAACGAGCAACTGAAATCGGACTTTAATAAACAAACGCGCGAAGAATACGAGCGCTTACGTCGGGAGCACGCGGCAAAAACGGATACGAAAAAACTGCTGACACTCGAGCAAGCGCGCGCTAATCGAACGCCGATCGATTGGCACAACTATGTCCCACCGAAACCCGAAGTTCTCGGAGTGCGCGTTTATAGCGCGGGAAAAACATCGGTCAGGGTAAGCGACCTTGTTCCTTACATCGATTGGTCGCCGTTTTTTCATGCGTGGGAATTGCGCGGGCGCTACCCTGCGATTTTCGAAGATCCAAAAATCGGGAAACATGCGCGCGAACTTTTCAATGACGCGCAGGAGCTCCTTGAGCGCATTGCAGCGAAGGATCTTTTGGCCCCGCGCGGAGTTTACGCTTTTTGGCCCGCAAACACCGTCGGCGATGACGTTCATGTCTACGCTGACGACGTTCGCACTGAAAAAATTGCCGCGTTTTATTTTTTACGCCAGCAGATGCAGAAGCCGTCGGGGCAATTCAATCATTGTCTCGCGGATTACATCGCGCCCGGGGACGGCGGTCGCGGGCCGGGGCTACAGGATCATCTCGGGGGATTCGCGGTCTCAATTCATGGCACGGATGAACTTGCAGAG
>DATARG010000245.1:0-7161 GCA_036264275.1 Candidatus Udaeobacter sp.
TGCGTAATTGCGCTTCAACATCCATCCGCGCCTGGGCATCATCGCCTTGCGACGTTTTAATATAGTGCAAGATCGCTTCGTTTAGCCGTAGCATCTGGTCGCGATACCCGTCGCGCGCTTTCTGCGCCAGTTGAAGATCGCTCACTGCCGACAATAAACGCTGCTCTAGTTTCGTCCGGTCCTTATTCGCCGACGCTAGACCGAACGCTTCCATTCGCAATTGCAGATCGGAATACTTGCGGCGCAGTTCTTCCGCCTCCGCATTCGATTCAGCCAGGCTGCTCGTCAATGCTTTCACGGATTCCTGGGCAACGGTCAATTGCCTTCGCAATTCTTCATTTTCCGCTGTCGCAGGCTCCGCTGTGGCGGACCGCGTTACGGTTTCATTTTTGGATTCTGACAAAGAACTGTCCCCCTGCGCTTGCGCCGCCGAGGCAGCCATCAAGCACAACCCTGTTACCAATCGCCACATTCCAATTGCCAATTTGGAACGACCCTCGCCGTTTCCTCTCAATTGGTAATTTGGAATCGGCAATTCGAAATTCTTTCTACTTAGTGACCTTCGCCGTGTGCGAACCGTGTTTTCTAAACACGCGCGTAGGCGAAAATTCGCCGAGCTTGTGACCCACCATGTTCTCAGTGACAAAAACGGAATGAAACGTTTTCCCGTTGTGCACCAAAAACGTGTGGCCGACAAAGTCCGGCGTCACCATCGAGCGTCGCGACCAGGTCTTAATCGGTTTCTTGACGCCCGACGCGTTCATCTTGTCGATCTTTTCAAGGAGATACGACTCGACGAAGGGTCCTTTCTTTAACGATCTAGCCATAAAAATCAAATCCCATTTTGAATCAGGAACACAGGAAGCTAGGAAAGGACTTCAAACTGCGATTTGTGAAGGGACGCTGGCAGTCGCGCGAGAAATGCTTCTGGGTTCCTGTTTTCCTGATTCATTTTCTTCCAAATTTACTAGGTTCCTGATTTGATTAAGGTTTCTTCCTTGCTCGTTTCCTTTCCAAAATGAATCGGTCACTCGGTTTATGTTTCGAGCGAGTTTTGAAACCTTTCGCCAACTGACCCCAAGGGCTGACCGGATGATGCCGACCGCCGCCGCCCTTTGATTTCCCCTGTCCGCCGCCCATCGGATGATCGATCGGGTTCATGACCATCCCGCGCACATGCGGTCGTCGGCCGCGCCAGCGGGTGCGTCCTGCCTTGCCGCTGGAAACGTTCATATGATCAACATTCCCAACCTGGCCAATGGTCGCGAAGCAGTTCTCGTGAATCCTGCGAATTTCACCGGAAGGCATTTTCACCAGCGCGTATCCGGCTTCCAGCGCAGTAAGCGTCGCCTGTTGCCCGGCGCTACGGGCGACCTGACCGCCACGGCCCGGCGTTAATTCGATGTTATGAACATTCGTACCTAAAGGAATTGCGCGAAGCGGCAATGAATTCCCCAAGTCAGGCGGAACATCGTTTCCGGCAACAACAGTCGCTTTAACTTGCAGACCGTTCGGCGCAAGAATGTAGCTGAGTTCGCCATCTGTGTATTTGATGAGAGCAACGCGTGCCGAACGATTCGGGTCGTACTCAATCCCGATTACTTCCGCCGCGACACCATGCTTCCGGCGTTTAAAATCGACTTTGCGATATTTGTGTTTGTGACCGCCGCCAATGTGTCGTGATGTCAGCCGCCCGTAATTATTGCGACCGCCGCTCCTTTTCTTCGGCTCAAGAAGACTTTTTTCAGGGCGCCACTTGGTAATCTCATCGAACGCAGGCAGCGACTTGAAACGCTGCGTCGGCGTTAGTGGGCGAAATTCCTTGAGTGCCATAATTCACGCGATCAGATCAGATCGATCTTGTCGCCCTCCTTCAAAGTCACTATTGCTTTCTTCCAACGCGGTCGACGCCCAAGGGGCCCGCGCAAACGCTTCTCTTTGCCGGCGTAATTACACGTGTTCACAGCAACGACTGTTTTCTGAAAGAGCTGTTCGATTGCGTTCTTGATCTGAATCTTGTTCGCCGTTGGGCTGACGCGAAAGACGTACTTGTTCTGCTTCTCGCTCATCAGCGTTGACTTCTCAGTCAATGAGCCAGTCTTGATGATATCATGGGGCTCGTTCATTCTTGCGCCGTAGCTTTGGGTGATAGCGGAAGAGTTCTTTCCGCCAGTTTTTCGAGGGCCTTCTGAGTAATGAGAATCTTTTGAAATGCGAGCAATTGCTCCGTGTTCACATCCGCGGCAGTAGCTAACTTCACCGGCTTCACGTTGCGCGCCGACTTATAGGTTTTCTCGTCGAATGAATCGGAAACGATGAGCACTTTCTTGGCGTCGGTTTGTTTCCTGAGAAGATCGACGAACGCTTTCGTCTTCAGCTCCGACACAACGAATTTTTCTATCATCAAAATATCCCCGGCGTTGATGCGTTCGCTCAACGCTTTGCGGAACGCCAGTCGCCGAACCGACTTTGATACTTTCTTTGAATAATCACGCGGCTTAGGGCCAAAAACGACACCGCCGCCCCGCCAGATCGGAGACGATTTGTAACCGGCCCGGGCGCGACCAGTCCCTTTTTGGCGCCACGGTTTTGCGCCTGACAAATCTACTTCTGCTTTGGTCTTCGTGTTAGCAGAGCCGGAACGTCGCGCCGCGCGCATCGCAACGACGACATCGTGCACCGCCTGGGTGCCGCGGCCATCGTCGATGATGTCGAACCTCGCTTCCTTCGCTGCAGTTTTTGTCAGAACTTTCGCGCTCATTTGTTCTGCGCCATTTCACGTAGAGTTTTCGGCTTCTTCGCCTTCTCTTCTTCCTCATGCTTTCGATGCTCAGCATGTAAGGCCAGTAAATGTTCGGGATGTTTGATGGCCGGTCGCACGATCACATAACTGCCGTTCGGGCCGGGCACGGCGCCGCTGATTAAAATGATTTTTTCTGCTTCACGTACCTGAATGACCTGTAGATTTTGCACTGTCACCCGCCGATCGCCCATGTGACCAGGCATACCCTGGTTCTTCCAAATGCGTCCCGGCGTGGAACGATTGCCAACCGCGCCGATGCGCCGATGCGTTTTCGAACCGTGCGCCGCGCCTTGCCCAGAAAAGTTGTGCTTCTTCATCACGCCTTGAAAGCCTTTGCCTTTCGAACGGCCGATTACATCGACGAAGTCGCCTGGCTGAAATTGCGTAACACTCAAGTTGATCTCGCCCGCTGGAACATCCTTTTGCAGGCGAAATTCACGCATCAAGCGCTGGGGCTCGACTCCGGCCTTCTTAAATTCACCGACTAACTGCTTGGTCAAACGCGATTCCTTTTGCGCGCCGAACCCGACTTGCACGGCGAAATAACCTTCCTTCTCTTCAGTTAAACGGCGCAACAAAACATTATCGCCTGCCGCGATGACAGTCACCGGACACAATCGGCCACTGGCGTCGTAAACGCTGGTCATACCAATTTTTTGTCCAAGAAGTCCGATGCTCATGACCATGCAATCGCAAATGTTTCAGAAGCGCCTCCGCTTAAATTTTAATCGTGATGTCAACGCCCGCAGGCAGGTTCAGTTTCTTCAATTCGTCCACTGTCTTCGCGGTCGGCTCGATGATGTCCAGCAGCCGTTTGTGAGTGCGAATTTCAAATTGTTCCATCGATTTTTTGTCCACGTGCGGGGAACGATTCACCGTGAACTTTTCGATTAATGTTGGCAGCGGAATCGGCCCAGCCACACGCGCTCCCGTTCGTTTGGCGGTATCCACAATCTCCATTGCGGATTGGTCCAGCATGCGGTGATCGAACGCTTTCAGGCGAATGCGGATGCGCTGGCCATTGCTCATTTCGCCTCCTTTTGATCAAGAATCGCTGCGACGAGATTTGCCGGGACCGGCTCAAAATGCGACGGCTCCATCGAATAACTCGAGCGGCCTTTCGACAACGACCGAATCGCCGTCGCGTATCCGAACAATTCCGCCAGCGGCACCATCGCGTGAATGATCACCAAATTGCCGCGCGTCTCGATGCTACTGATCGCACCACGCCGCCGGCTCAAGTCGCCGCAAATATCACCCTGATATTCTTCCGGAGTGATGTTCTCGACCTTCATGATCGGCTCCAGCAAGATTGGTTTGCCCTGCTTAAAGCCGTCTTTCACCGCGAAAATCGACGCCATTTTGAATGCGATCTCGCTAGAATCGACCTCGTGGAACGAACCGTAAACGATGTCCACTTCCACATCGACAACGGGATAACCGCCCAGCACGCCGTTGAGCACCGCTTCGTCGATTCCTTTTTTCACCGCCGGGATGTATTCCCTCGGAATGATGCCGCCCACGATTTTGTTCTCGACAGTGAGACCGTTGCCACGCGCGGCGGGACGCACGTCCACTTCCACGTGCCCATACTGACCGCGACCTCCTGACTGCTTGATCAATTTACCAACGCCATGGGCGCCGGCGGTGATCGTTTCGCGGTACGCGATCTGCGGTTTGCCGGCGTTCGCGTCCACTTTGAACTCGCGGAACATCCGGTCACGAATGATTTCCAAGTGCAGCTCGCCCATTCCGGCGATAATGGTCTGACCGGTGTCCTCGTGCGTGTAGACGCGGAAAGTCGGGTCTTCTTCGGCGAGGCGTTGTAGCGCAGTCGCCATTTTTTCCTGATCCAATTTAGTCTTCGGCTCAATCGCCATTGAAATAACCGGATCGGGGAACGACGGCGGTTCGAGAAGAATTGGATGATCCTCATCACAAAGCGTGTCGCCAGTTGTGATGTTCTTAATTCCAACGATCGCGGCGATATCGCCCGAGTAACACGTCTCGATGTCTTCGCGCTTGTCTGCCTGGATCTGAATTAAACGCGAAATCCGCTCACGTTTGTTCGTGCGCGGATTGTAAACAGTATCGCCTTTGCTGAGCGTCCCGGAGTAAACCCGGAAGAACACCAGTTTCCCGACAAACGGATCGCTCCACAGTTTGAACGCAATCGAACAGAACGTGCCGTTATCGTCAGTGGCCGCCTCCATTGGCTCGCCACTATCTGGGTTCTGACCTTTGGCGGGCGGAATGTCGAGCGGACTTGGCAAATAATCGACAACCGCGTCGACCAAATACTGAATACCGATATTCTTGAGAGCTGAGCCGCCAATAACCGGCACGAACTTATTCGCGATCGTCTGGCGACGAATGCCTGCCTTCAACAGCTCCGGCGCGACTTCGCGCTCTTCGAGCACTGCCTCGGCGACTTCATCGTCGATATTGGAAATCTGTTGGACCAGCTCGTTGTGCGCCTTGTCTACCGCTTCAACGTACTCCTTGGGCACATCAGTCACTTCATACGTAGATCCAAGCTCATCGTTCTCGGAATAAATGATGGCTTTTTTGTTGATGACATCGAGTTGGCCACGCAACTGATCTTCTTTCCCGAGCGGTAGCAAAACCGGCCACGCGTTCGCGCCGAGTTTCTTATGGATGCTGTCGACCGACATTTCGAAGTCTGCGCCAACACGGTCCATTTTGTTGATGAACGCGAGCCGTGGTACGTTGTACTTGGTGGCCTGACGCCAGACCGTTTCTGATTGCGGCTGAACGCCGGCCACACCGTCAAAAACCGCGATCGCGCCATCGAGCACACGCAAGGAACGTTCCACCTCAGCGGTGAAATCGACGTGACCGGGTGTATCGATGATGTTGATTCGCTGCTTGATCCCTTCGAAAATTTTGTAAACGCCTTCTTCCTTGCGTTGTGACCAAGCGCAGGTCGTTGCAGCCGACGTGATCGTGATGCCGCGCTCCCGCTCCTGATCCATCCAGTCGGTAACGGTAGTGCCATCGTGCACCTCCCCCATTTTGTGGATCATGCCGGTGTAAAAAAGAACGCGCTCAGTAATCGTTGTCTTGCCAGCATCGATGTGCGCCGCGATCCCGATGTTCCGGGTTCGTTGCAACGGAAACTTGCGATCCGGCGAGTTTGGATTCTTCGCCGCGGTCTTTTTCTGTTCCATTGTCGCCGTTGCCATAATCGTTACCATCTGAAGTGCGCGAACGCGCGGTTCGCCTGCGCCATTTTATGCGTGTCGTCGCGTTTTTTTATCGCGTTCCCCTGGCCCGCAGCGGCGTCTTTGAGTTCGTGCGCCAGAGCGTCAGCCAATTTTAGTCCCTTGCGGCCGTCGGCAAATTTCACGATCCAGCGCATGGCTAGTGAGATTTGCCGCGCGGGTGCCACTTCCATCGGCACCTGATACGTCGCTCCGCCAACACGGCGGGAACGCACTTCAAGACGAGGACGAACGTTCTCGACGGCTTTGTTTACGATCTCAAGCGGATCGACTGAATCAGAGCCTTCGCGCGACTTATCGATCGCGGTGTACACGACGCGTTCGGCGAGCGATCTCTTCCCTCGCTTCATTACGGTCGTGATAAGACGGGCTACCGCCGGACTCCCATATCGGGAATCGACGTGCTCTTCTTTTTTGTGAACTCTCCTCCGCCGCGACATTGTTGATCGTCTGTTTCAAATTGATTGTCTTATTTGGCCGCTGTCGGCGCTGCTTTCGCCGCGCCGCCTCCACCAGCTGCCCCGCCCTTTGGCCGCTTCGCTCCGTACTTGGAACGACCGCGCCGCCTTCCATCCACACCAAGCGCATCAAGGGTTCCGCGCACAATGTGATAGCGCACGCCAGGCAAATCTTTCACTCGTCCGCCGCGCACGAGCACGATTGAGTGCTCCTGCAAATTGTGCCCCTCGCCCGGAATGTAGGCAATCACTTCCTGGCCATTCGTCAACCGCACTTTCGCAACTTTTCGCAGCGCAGAGTTCGGCTTTTTCGGCGTGCGCGTCATCACCTGCACGCAGACTCCGCGTCGCTGCGGACAACGCGCAAGCGCCGGTGACTTCGACTTCACCGACACCTTTCGGCGTCCTTTGCGAATCAGCTGATTAATCGTGGGCATTTTCCAAATCCTAAAAACAAAGCGCCGCCTAAGTCGTTACTCCGGGCGACAAAAAAACCCGCTTCAGGCCGCGCAACAAACTCAACTCACGCGCCTGATGCGGTAAGCGCCGAATATAGAGGCAAGATCGTGGTTCGCAAAGAATATTTTGACGTCCGAATTTGTTTTGTCGCGCGATTGCGCGGAATCTCCCCGCGAATGCAAAAAACATTCGAACT
>DATARG010000253.1:0-3992 GCA_036264275.1 Candidatus Udaeobacter sp.
GTTGGAAGACGAACGATCAGTCCATCCTCCTTTGCTTCATTCAGCACGTTCCGAAGCACGATTACATCTATGTTGACCGTCCGTGGCTTCTTGCCGGCGGCGAGACGCGATTTTATGACAGCCGTGATCATCGGCTTTGTAATCTTGTCGAGCCGAACATGGCCGATCGCTGCCTTCCAGTGAACCAGTGAGTGCCCCTCACGGTCGATCGTGCGAGGCTTTTTACCGCTGTCAGAAGCAGTTCGATGAAATTCCAGATATTTGTCGGCGTAATCTGAAAACAGCGGGCGCAGTCCGGTGTCTGGCAGCCCCTCGATGCGCTTTTGCTTTTTCAGGTCGGCCATTTCCTCCCGCGCGGCCTCCAGAGTCGTCGCTTTGAGCGGAATCCTGCGTGCAGATCTCTCCCCGGAAACTCGGGTCTGCATGTACAGCTTCTCCCCTCGCTTCCACAGCCCGCGCACTTTTCGATTGCGGGAGTCTTTGACGATGGTAAAGCGATAGCGGTGTTTTACCGGACGTTTGTCATTGGCGGTCGAAACTGCGCTTTGCGATTTGCTTGCGGTTTCATAAGGTTGCATGTCGTCAAAGTAGAACAAAAAGTAGAACACGAGCAAGAAAAATCGAGATCAGACGCTGATCTACCTACGTAGCCGGCGTGGCGGAATTGGCAGACGCGCTGGACTCAAAATCCAGTGATCGCAAGATCGTGTGGGTTCGAGCCCCTCCGCCGGCAGATCATCAAAAAACTTTCTTCTACGAGAAAAATCAATCAGAGATTGCACCGGGCCGCATTCGTATCGGTGCGAAGGAAAACGATCACGCGGATCGTGTATATGGGAATTTAATGCTTGTATGGAAGAGCGAGAACCACAATCTTTGTTCGTGAACGGAAAGCCGGGCGAGCAGGGTGGAGGCCAACCGCGTGAATTTGTAACTACCCGCTGGAGCCTGATCCTTTCAGCGACCAACCTGAGCAGGGAAGAGCAAAAGGCGCGGGATGCGCTCGGCGAGCTTTGCCGGACTTATTGGCGGCCCATTTTCTCGTTTGTCTGCGGACGAGGCTATTCAATAGAAGATGCACAGGACCTCACCCAGGATTTTTTTGTGATAATCCTGGAGCACAACTGGCTGCAGAACGCCGATCGTAATCGCGGCCGGTTCCGTTCGCTCTTGCTCAGGTCGCTCCAAAATTTTCTCATTAACACCGACGAGAAAACGCGTGCCCGTAAACGCGGCGGTGATGTGGAGTTTATTTCCTGGGACAATTGGGCTGCAGAAGAGCCGTTGCAATTACCCATCATGCCTCAAGCGATCGACTCGTTGCCGCCGGAGCGGCTTTTCGACCTTAGTTGGGCCACGACAGTGGTAGAACACGCGCTTCGACGCCTGCATGAAGAATGCGAAAGCAAAGACAAGCTCTGGCTCTTCCAAGGATTAAGCCGTTATCTCACAGAGGACCGCGATGAAGTGTCATACGCCAATCTCTCTGCGGATCTGGGAGTCGCCGAAGCAGTCGTGAAAAAACAGCTACACCAGATGCGGCAGCGTTACCGGTGTCTGCTGCGTGCCGAGGTCTCGCGTACCGTCGACGATCCCGCCGACGTGGACGACGAGATCCGCTACCTGTGTGCAGCGCTCTCGGGAAGAACTGAGTAAGTGCAATGACAGATTCAGATCCACACTCCGATCCGTTTCCGAGCGCTACCAAAGAGCACGCCAAATGCGAGAAGTGCGGCGCAAACACGCGACTCGATACCGGAGTTTGTGTTAGCTGCCTCTTACAGGAAGGGTTGGAAACTGTTAGCGAAGTTTCGGAGGCCGCTTATGAAAGCGTCCTTGCCGAAGTGGACGCACCGCACAAGTCCTGGTTCCTGGGAAATTACGAAATTCTCGAGCAGATCGGATGCGGCGGCATGGGCGTGATCTATCGCGCCAGGCAACGACATTCCCGGCGCATCGTCGCGGTGAAGCGAGTCCTTAGTTATCGGGCTGATTCACATGGAGCGCTGCAGCGTTTCCGACGAGAAGCACAGGCGGTGGCCAGCCTGGATCACCCGAACATCCTTCCGATTTATGAAGTGAGCGAAAGCGAGGACGGCCTGCCGTTTTTCAGCATGAAGTTCGCGGAGAAGGGAAGTTTGCACGAGAACCTTGCTTCTCTCGGCCATGAACCGCGGAAGTGCGTCCAACTGATGGCAAAGGTCGCGCGTGCTGTCGAATACGCTCACAGCCGAGGAGTGCTCCATCGCGATATCAAACCGGGAAACATTCTGCTCAACGATCGAGGCGAGCCACTTGTCAGCGATTTCGGTTTGGCCAAAATGCTGGACGGGAACGATCTTACAAGATCGCTGACTACATTTGGAACTGCGGGTTTTATTGCCCCCGAACAGACCAGTGACGCAGCCGCCGATCTTACCCCGGCTGCCGATGTTTACAGTCTCGGCGCAGTTCTGTTCAACCTGCTTGCCGGACGTCCACCATTCCTGGGTTCGAGTGCAGTTTCTGTGATTCGTAAAGCGTCTGAAACGCAGGCGCCCAAGCTACGTTCGCTGGCGCCATCGCTCGATCGGGATCTGGAGACGATTTGTGCACGCTGTCTCGAACGTGATCCAAAAGCGCGCTACCAGTCCGCCGGAGACCTCGCAGCTGATCTGGAACGCTGGCTCGATGGTCGTCCGATTATTGCTCGCCCGGTTTCACCTCCAGCGCGGATCTGGCGTTGGTCGCAACGTAACCCCAAACTGGTTGGAGCAGCGACTGCCGGTCTCCTTTTAGGCGCGGCTGGGGTTTGGTTATTTCGCGGCGAACTCTTCCGAGCGTCGCAGTTTAATCCCCCAGACAGGAGTATCGCGGTTCTACCATTTACCGATTCTAGCGAGACGAAAGATCAGGAATATCTGGGTGAAGGCATAAGCGAGGAGATTCTCGATACATTGGCGCAGGTTGACGGTTTGCGCGTGGTTGGCCGAACTTCGTCATTCTCATTGAGAGGAAAGAACACAAAGGAGGTTGGAGAAAAACTTAACGTTGAAAATGTGCTTGAAGGACGTTTGCAGCGCCAGGGCAACCGCGTTCGTGTGACGGCCGAACTGATTGACGCGCGCAACGGTTTCCGCGTTTGGACGGAAACTTATGACCGCGAGTTGGCCGGCGATTTTACACTCGAAGACGAAATCGCCCGGTCTATCGTTGCCGCGCTCAAGATCAAGTTCGCTGTTCGCCTTTCCGCCAAGGAACAACCCAGCAATGGCGTATACGACCGTTATCTACAAGGATTTCTCACGGAGATAACTCATCCGACAGGAGCAAGCAGTATCGGCATTAGCGGGCTCGAACAGAATCCGTCTGATGCATTCACAGTTCCGGATTACACATCTCCGAAAGGTTTCGACACGCGGCGCCCGGACACTCGAGTGACCGCTGCGCCTCCGGCGACGGGAGTCACTACCAGTGTGCCTGATCGCACATTGGAAGCCGATCCGCGAACGAACAAAATCACAGCGGACGTGACCGCTGCGCCTCCAGGGACGGGAGTCACTACCAGTGTGCGTGATCCCGCGTCGGAAGCCGGTCCGCGAACGAACAGAATAACAGCGGAGATGACCCCTGCGCCGCCAGGGATGGGAGTCGCTACTAGTTTGCGTTATCGTGCATCGGAAGCCGGTTCGCGAACGAACAAAATTACAGCGGACGGGTCAGCGTCCATTCAGGGGTTTGTTAAAGATGTAAAAGGCGAACCGATTAAAGGCACAGACGTTCGGATCGAATCGCGAGACGGCAAACAGGTGTTCAGCACCGTTAAGACCGATTCAAAGGGCCGCTATATTTCACAGGAACTGCAACCGGGCGTTTACAGGGTAACATTGCTTGTGAATGGCGCGGTCAAGACATCGATTATGAACGCGCAGACCAAAATAGATCAACCGACTCAACTGAATTTCGATTTCAAGCCAACGTCGCAAGCAAGTAAGATTGTAAAGGGCGGAAAG
>DATARG010000261.1:0-6667 GCA_036264275.1 Candidatus Udaeobacter sp.
CGCCCTCCAGAATTTTTAGCGTAGCTGTAAACCCGCAAAACAGGTTTCCCGCTGTCATTAGATTCGGCAGCAGATAAATCTTTGAAGGTTGCTCGTTCATTCGTTAGGCAATCGCGCAATCGGGGTCGCTCCGCCCGCCACGTGATCGCCTACCTTGACGAGCACGGTGGCGGAAAGCGGCAAATATAATTCCGTTCGCGAGCCGAAGCGAATCATCCCGAAGCGTTCGCCCTTGTTTAATTCGTCGCCGACGTTCGCCCACGCCACAATACGTCTTGCGATTGCGCCTGTGATTTGCCGCACAACAATCGTGACACGCGGGTTTTCAAACGCCCAGGTCATCGATTCATTTTTCTCGGAACAATCCGGACGGCGTGCATCTACAAAAAGCCCCGGCCGATGCTGACGGTAAACAACACGGCCGTCCATCGGTGCACGATTGGTATGCACGTCGAAGATCGACAAAAAAATTCCGACGCGTCGCGTTTTGTTTTTCAGCACTTCGTTTTCGTCCAGCTCTACGATGTCCATGATTGTGCCATCCGCAGCCGCAACAATCATGTTTGGATCCATGGGTGCTGCGCGTTCGGGATCGCGGAAAAACGCGAGAGTGCACAACAAGAGCAGCAAAAAAAACCAAAACGCCCATCCGGAGATTAATCCGGAAACAATCGTGAGCACTCCGAGCCAAGCCAAAATCCACCGTGCTTCCCAGAGTGCCTTGAGACGCATAAAAGAGCCTATTTTCCGGGCTTGGAAAGAGCTGGTCAAGTCACTAGAATTCGCGATGGCGCGTCACGCCGTCTGACCACAATATGGTGGGTTCGGCAGCGGATCCACCTCCAATTAGTAGGGGAAATAACCGACTGAAGGTCACGAGATATTTGTTGTTTAGCAGCCTTTTCTAGCTATCGTCTTCGGGTGGGCCGTTCGGCCCCATTTTTATGGCGCAAGTTCAAGAGGAGATTCCGGTAGAAAAAGTTGGTACCGGTATCGCCTCAACGCAGAAATACGACGCGGCCCAGATCGACAAGCTCGAGGGTCTGGAAGCAGTTCGCAAACGGCCGGGAATGTTTATTGGAGACCCGGACGAACGCGGATTGCATCACTTGGTTTACGAAGTTCTCGACAATTCGATCGATGAACATTTGGCCGGATTTTGCACAAAGATTGAAGTGACCATCCATATCGACGGATCGATCTCGGTGCGAGACAACGGCCGCGGCATTCCGGTCGACGTTCATCCGAAATGGAAGATGCCCGCGATTGAGTTGGTGCTGACAAATCTGCACGCCGGCGGAAAATTCGGACAGGGCGCATACAAGTATTCTGGTGGACTGCATGGCGTCGGCGCGAAATGCACAAACGCGCTCTCGGAATGGTTCAAGGCCGAAGTGTCCCGCGAGGGCAAGGTTTATCACATGGCCTTCGCCAAAGGCAAAACGACCGACAAACTCACAGTCATCGGCGAGGTCAAAAACAAAAAGGCCACAGGCACACTCATTACATTTCTGCCTGATCCGACGATTTTCACAATTACGATCGAATTCAAGTTCGAACGATTGGCAACACGCTTGCGCGAGTTGGCATTTCTGAATCCGGGTCTGGAGATCACGCTCACCGATGAGCGCCTCGACCCGCCAAAGAAGGAGCGATTCTATTACAAACACGGAATCGAAGAGTTCGTTAGGCAACTGGGCGAGAATAAACAGGTCTTGCATCCCAAACCGATCGTGATCTCGCGACAGCGGGACGAAGTTTTTGTCGATGTCGTGCTCCAATACAACGATAGTTACAATGATCAGATTTTGGCGTTCGCAAATTCAATCGCGAACCCCGATGGCGGCACACATCTCACTGGCTTCCGCACTGCGCTCACTAGGGCCATCAATCAGTACGCCAAGCAAAACAGCCTTCTCAAGGAAAAGGATCCATCCCTTTCCGGAGACGACGTACGCGAAGGCTTAATAGCCGTTCTCAGCGTTAAACTGCCGAATCCGCGCTTTGAATCGCAAACGAAGGTAAAGCTCGTCAACACGGAGATCGACGGAATCGTGAATTCGAGCGTTTACGACGGATTGATGACTCATTTCGACAAAAATCCGCCGATCGCGCGCCGCGTTTTCGAAAAAGTGCTTACGGCGGCGCGAGCGCGCGAAGCTGCCCGCAAGGCCAGAGAAACTATTCGCAAAGGAGCGCTCACCGGCGGCGGTTTGCCGGGAAAATTGGCCGACTGTTCTGAGCGCGATCCGGAATTTACCGAGCTCTATATTGTCGAAGGCGACTCAGCCGGCGGCTCGGCGAAACAGGGACGCGACCGACGCTACCAGGCGATCCTGCCAATCCGCGGAAAACTCATCAACGTTGAGAAAGCGCGCGAAGACCAGTTTCTCAAAAACGCGGAGATCCAGGCGATGATCACAGCGATCGGCGCTGGGATTGGCAAATCGAAAGAAGAGAGCAACGGTAAAGACGAAAGCGTGTTCGATATGACGAAGCTCCGTTATGGCCGCATCATTATCATGACGGACGCTGACGTGGATGGTTCGCACATTCGCACGTTGTTGCTGACGTTTTTCTTCCGGCAGATGACTGACTTGGTGCGCGCAGGAAAAATTTATATCGCGCAACCGCCGCTTTATCAGATCAAACGAAAAAAGCGCGAGGAATACGTCGAAGATGACGCACGGTTAAATAAAATTCTCATTTCACTCGGCGCCGAAGATGTACGGTTGAAGAATCTTGCCGACGAGAAAGAATTCACCGCGACACAACTGAAGGACATTCTCGAATCGCTCGAGAAGCTTGCGAAACTAAGTGAAGCGGTGCGGCGCCATGGTGGCGATTTTGAGACGTACCTTTCTCACCGTAGTTCCAAGTCGGGCAAACTCCCCAATTATCTGGTGAAGGTGCGCGACGGAAATGAGGAAAGCGCGCATTATTTTCACGACGAAAAAGCGGTTCGCGAATTTCATCAGGAAAATCTCGATCTCAACTTGTTCGACACCGAGATCGGGCAGGAGTTGCTCCCGTTAACCGAGGCGCCGGCGCGGGCGGATGGAATACGCCGACGTGGCAGGTTGGTCGAGTTACACGAATCTGCTGCGATCGAAAAAATTATCGCCGAACTGGCTCGGAAAGGACTGAAAGTCGATCATTACGCGGCCAGTGATCGCCCCATCTTCGAGTTGATCGAAGGCGAAGGCGAGAAGTCGACTTCGCATCCGCTCTTTTCTATTCCGGAAATCTTGCAAAAGATTTTAGAGATTGGCCGTCGCGGAGTGCAAATCAAACGTTTTAAAGGTCTCGGTGAGATGAATGCCAAGGAATTGTTCGAGACCACAATGAATCCCGAGAAACGCAAACTTCTGAAGGTTGACCTGAACGAGGATAACGCAGTCGACGCCGACAAAATGTTCACAATTCTGATGGGCGATGTAGTAGAGCCTCGCCGCCAATTCATCGAAGATAATGCGCTAAATGTGCGGAATCTCGACGTATAGACGAGATGGGAGGCTTGTTTCATAAGCTGCGTCATCCGCGGCGTTGTTATGTTGTCTGCACGATTCCTCGCTCGGGTAGCAATCTGCTCACGGACGGATTGCGCGATACCCGACGAGCGGGCATGCCCAAGCAATTTTTTCTGCCGAAGGCGGAATCGCGCTATTCCTCCGAGATGGGGATTGATCCGGTTGTTGATTATACCGCCTACGTGCGCGCTATCGTGAACACAAAGATAACACGCAACGAGGTATTCGGTTTCAAACTGATGAGCTGGTATCTGGAAGATTTCGTCGCCCGGCTGCGAGAGGCACACGGTTTCGGAAATTCTACGACAAGCGACCTGGAGCTGTTGTGCAGCGCTTTCCCACGTCTTCGCTTTATCCGGATCGTGCGACGTCACAAATTGCGTCAGGCACTGTCTACGGCCCGCGCACTTCAAACAGGGCTTTGGAAAGTGCAGCAGGGTAAAAACGTTTTGCGAGAACCCGAATTCGATCCAGATCTGATCGAGCAATCACTACACGAAGCTGAACGCCAGGACAAACTCTGGGATGATTTCTTCCGACGGATCGCAATCAAACCGTTCGAGGTGGAGTACGAAAGACTTTGTCTGAATTATGAGAAGACTATTCGTGCGGTGCTGAATTTTCTGAGAATCAAACTTCCGGCTGCTGCACGGGTCGGTCCGCCTGTGACGACACGGCAAGCCGATGAGATTTCCCGCGTGTGGGAGGAGCGCTTCCTCGCGGAACGTCCTTCGGCATACTCGCCAGCTTCTGGCTAAACCATGCCATGTTGAATCCAAACGAAAAAGTAGAGCCAATAAATGTAGCCGAGGAAGTATCGCGATCATTTCTCGATTACTCGATGTCAGTCATCATTTCTCGCGCATTGCCAGATGCGCGCGACGGACTCAAGCCATCGCAGCGGCGAATTCTTTATGCGATGCACGACTTGTCGCTTTTCCCCGGGCGGCAACATCGTAAATGCGCAAAGATCTGTGGCGATACCAGCGGTAACTATCATCCACACGGCGAAGCGGTGATTTACCCCACCCTTGTTCACATGGCGCAACCGTGGGCGATGCGCGAACGGCTGATCGACGGCCAGGGAAATTTCGGATCTGTCGAAGGCGATCCTCCAGCTGCGATGCGCTACACCGAAGCGCGCATGACCCATCTCGGTGCGGCGTTGATGACCGACATGGATAAGGACACGGTCGATTTCGTTCCCAATTACGACGAAACGCGCACCGAACCGACGGTTTTCCCTGCTGCATTTCCTAACTTGCTTGTCAACGGCGGAACCGGCATCGCCGTCGGAATGGCTACCAATATTCCGCCGCACAATTTAAGCGAAGTCATCGACGGCATCTGCGCGCAAATCGACAATCCCGACATCACGCTGGACGAGCTGATGAAGCATGTGAAGGGGCCAGACTTTCCAACCGGCTGCATGCTCTGCGGTATGGGTGGGATCCGCCAGTACTTCGAGACCGGCCGTGGCAGCATGAAGGTGCGCGGCAAAGCGGGCGTAGAAGAGCTTAAGGGCGGCCGTGAACAAATCGTCATCACGCAAATCCCGTATGGTGTGAATCGCGCCACGTTGGTCGAGCGAATCGCGCAGTTAGTAAACGAAAAAGTGCTGACCGACATCAGTTACGTCGGCGATCAATCGGACGAAAACACGCGTGTGGTCATCGAGCTAAAACGCGATGCCAACCCGAAAGTCATCATTGCCAATCTCTACAAGCACACCGCGCTGGAGAGTTCATTCGCTGCCACGATGCTGGCGATTGATCACGGCCGCCCCAAGCTGCTGCCGCTTAAGGACGCCAATGCAGTCTACATCGAGCATCGCCGGGAAGTGGTTTTGCGGCGCACGCGATACGAACTGCGCAAAGCTGAAGAGCGGGCCGAAACGCTGGAAGGTTATCTCATCGCGCTCGCCAATCTCGATGAATTCCTGCGCATTATCCGCGGGTCAGCTAATCGCGACGAAGCTCGTGTGAAGCTGCTCGCATTCGAATTCACGAAACGTCAGGTCGAACAACTCGGGATTCTCATTCGCAATCCTGCGCGCCTCACCGAGGGTCGCTATGCATTCAGCGAACAACAGGCAGACGAAATCCTGAACCTGCGTCTGTATCAGCTGACTGGACTAGAGCGCGAGAAAATCGTCACTGAATACAAGGAACTCGTCGAGACTATCAACGATTTGCGCGACATTCTCGCCAAAGAACAGCGCGTATTCACCATCATCAAAAAAGAGCTGCGCGAAATCCGCGACAAATACGGTTCCCCTCGCCTAACGGAAATTGCCGCCGACCAAGCCGAGATCAATGTGGAAGATCTTATCGTCAATGAGGGTTGCATCATCAGCATCACCCACGGCGGCTTTATCAAGCGCACTGCTGTGAGCGCGTTTCGCGCGCAGCGGCGCGGCGGCAAAGGTGTCATTGGTATGCAAACGCGGGAAGGCGCCACCGACGAAGATGAAGGCGATTTCGTTGAGCATCTTTTTGCCGCCACCACGCACGATTACCTGATGTTCTTCACGGCCACGGGACGCGCTTACGTGGAAAAAGTTTATGAAATTCCCGAGATGGGACGCGCGGCAAAAGGCCGTTCGATTGCGAACATCCTTGAGCTTAAGCCCGACGAAGAGATCGCAGCCACGATTCGCGTCCAGTCCAAAAAATCAGGCACTGGGCCGAATACTATCGATCAAACATGGGATGAAAATCTGCACATCGTGTTCGCAACACAATCTGGCATCGTCAAAAAATCGAACCTATCGGATTACGCGAACGTCCGTCGCGGTGGCATCATTGCCATTCGAATCGAAGACGGCGATCGCTTGATCGACGCGAAACTAACGAACGGCAACAACGAAATCGTGCTCATCACCACCAAAGGTATGAGCCTGCGCTTCCATGAGGAACAATTGCGGGATCAGGGCCGCAACACCGTTGGCGTTTGGGGAATTAGGCCTGACAAAAAGGACCGTGTCGTGGCGATCGCCATTATTGATCCGGACGCCATGCTCCTCGTTGCCGGTGAAAATGGCATTGGCAAACGCACGCCGTTCGAGGAATACCGGCGTCAATCGCGCGGCGGCAAAGGTATCATTACCATGAAAGCCGGGGAGAAAACCGGAGATG
>DATARG010000230.1:0-14008 GCA_036264275.1 Candidatus Udaeobacter sp.
CGCAGGCGCCCGGCGTGCGGATGAGTTTGGTCGGTTGCTTTGTGAATTCGATCAGATGGTGCGAGAGCTCAGAGATAAGGAAAAATTGCGTCAGACTTTCGGTTTGCACGTAGGCAGACGCGCCGCAGAACGCATCCTTGCGCGCGACCCCGGATTGAGCGGCGTCGAAGAAGAAATCACGATTATGTTCGTCGATATGCGCTCGTGGACGGCGCGTGCGAGTTCGTCGCCACCTGCCGAAATTGTGGAGATTATGAATGATTTTTTCCGGGTAAGCGTGCGGGCGGTTGAGGAGGAACATCGCGGGATGGTCAACAAATATTTGGGCGACGGTTTCATGGCGATTTTTGGCGCGGGGGACTCCCGTTCGAACCACGCCTGCGACGCTGTGTCGGCAGGGTGTGAAATTCTGCGCGCCGTCGAACGGTTAAATTCCGAGCTGGCAATGAAGGAGCGCGCGCCGATCAAAATTGGAATCGGAATTCATTCCGGCTCAGCCATTGTGGGCAGCGTCGGTTCGCCGGAACGGCTCGAGTTTACCGCTATTGGCAACACGGTGAATATCGCGTCGCGTATACAAAGCCTGACGAAGACAGTCGGCAGACCCTTGCTCGTCACGGAGGCCGTGCGCGAACGCTCGGCAGATTCATTCCTGTTCGAGGAATTGTCGCCACAGGAAGTTCGCGGGATCGAAGGTCGAGTAATGGTTTTCACGGTGCGTGTGTAAAGGCGCTCGCCTCGGCGAGCACCCGCGTTTTGCCTCGGCGTTTGACGAAAACACAGCTACACTCGCTCCATGGCGTCGCTATCGGAGATTGTCAGTTATACCGACCGATTTTTGCGCATCCGCGAAGTTGGCGATTGGGACAACGCGCTTAACGGTCTCCAGATTGAAAATTCCGGGCATGTCACGCGCATCGGCGCGGCGGTCGACGTTTCGACGCGTATTTTGAGCGAGGCGGTGAAACAAGGTGTCGATCTTTTAATCGTCCATCATGGTTTATTCTGGCCGGGACTGCAGCCGGTACGTGGTGTGTTGCGCCGGCAATTGCGGATCGCATTTGAAAACGACATCGCGCTCTACAGCGCGCATCTCCCGCTGGATATCCATCGGCAAATTGGCAATAACGCACAGCTCGTTGTAGAGCTCGGGCTCAAGTCCGCGAAAACCTTCCTCGAAGAAAAGGGCCAGCCTGTCGGTTTAGATGTGCGCGTCTCGCTGCCGCGCAATGAGGTCATTCGTAGATTCAAAAAGGCGGTAAATGGTCCGATAAAAGTCTTCGGTTTCGGTCCGAAACAGACGCGCACGATAGGCATTGTGACCGGAGCCGCGGGCTCGGAGATCTATCGGGTCGCAGACGAAGGAATCGACACATTCATTACTGGCGAAGCGCCGCACTGGGCTGCCGTTGCGGCCGAAGAAGTCGGCGTGAATCTCCTACTTGGCGGACACTACGCGACCGAAGTGTTCGGCGTGAAAGCGCTCGCTGTACATCTGTCCAAGCGATTCCGGGTGCCATGGGAATTTATCGATTTTCCCACGGGGTTGTGACTTTGGAGCCGGCCCGCCCTCGGGCAATTCGCGATGCGAGAGCGCGTCGGCTCCAGAAGATGGCTGTGCTACTCGCGTGTATTGCCCCGCTGTCGATTTCCGGCGCGCCCAAAAATCGCTCCGCTATGCAGCTAGCCGGATACAAGACTGTGTCCGTGCACTACGGACCGATGAACAAAATGATCATGTCCGTTCGAATCAATGGCCAGCCCGCGAATTTGCTGGTCGATACGGGCTCAAACGAAATCATTCTGGATACAGACGCGGCCGCAACACTCAGCGTAGGGCCACCACCACGACGCCTGCGGTACATCGGGTTCACGGAAATTAGTGGCCAAATGTTGCCTATTGCTTTTATGCAAAGCCTCACTGCTGGAAGCATGAGTTTTGGCAGCAGCCCGGTCGTGCTGCGGGGTTCATCCCGTTCCGGTGCCGGAAAGGCTCAGGTCGATGGCGTTCTCGGGCTGGACATTCTGGTCCGTCATAAGGCGGTGATCAATTGCCGCACGAAACTTGTGTTCTTTAAAGTCGATAAGGCTCAGCGGATTAACCTTGGTTCGGCTGCTATTTCCGAAAAATTCACACGGGTTCCGATACAACGGGAGGAAACCGGTGCGCTGACCGTGCCGTGCTCAATTCGGGGCCAACCGATGCGTCTGCTGATCGATACCGGCGCGTTCGTCACCATCTTGCACGAACGTCTCGTTAAATCTCTCGGACTGGCGATCGAACCGACGCGGATATCTGCACAGTTCGGCCGTGGCGGATCCAAAAGGATCGACGCGGCCAAGATCGACGACCTCCATATTGGTGTCTTTAAAATGCGACCGGAGAAATTCGGCGTCGCTCCGCTTCCACAGTTCGCATTGCAACAAGGCAGGAGCAAAATCGCTGGCATCCTCGGCATGGACACGCTCTACATCTGCCACGCCATCATCGATCTCGATGGCATGAACCTGTTACTGAAGTGAGGTTAACCACGAATTCACACGAGATTCGCAGATCCTGCAGGTTTAATTAGGAAAGCAGGAACGCGGGAATCGAGGAAAGGGATTTCCGAAATAGAAGGTAAAGGCGCGCGTAGCGCCGACCGAAAGCGGGAGCCGAACGAGTTTCAATCGGCGAGCGAGATTCAAACCATCCGTCTACATCCGTGACCGGTCTCTTGACCGTAGCGTAGCTAATCCGGGAAAAACGGAGTTCCGCGAGAGGCTGGGGACACTACCTCAACCCGATAACGCCTTCCTTCTTGCCGGCGTTCGCCATCGCCCCACCCAGTTGTTGCGCGCGAGCAGCAGCGTGTTGCGCATCAGCCCTGCGACCGGTCGCTTGATAAGCTTCGCCCAAATGTTTCCAAGCGTAACGAGACGTTGGCATCAGCCGGGTCGCTTTTTCCAGCGCATCCATCGCATCACGGTTGTGTCCTCGTTTTTGAAGAGCAACTCCGAGGCGCTCCCAGACCGGGCCGTAAATGGGATTCAAACTCGCGCCTGTGCGTAAATATCCGATCGCCGCATCGGTCTGTCCGACTGTCAGCAGGCAGTACCCGAGCTGCGATTGCACCAGGTAATTGTGCGGAAGAAGTTTCGCTGCGCGTTGAAGCGGGGGAATCGCCTGCGGAATGCGATTGACATTGATGTAACTGAACGAGTTGCGCCGGTCTGCTGCAGTGATGCTTGCGGTGCTGGGGGATACCGGGGTTCACGGCCGCGTCAAAACCATTGAGAGCCATCGCGAGAACATCAAACACAAGCTCGACCTCAGTTGCGGCCGCGATCTGGTGGCCTGTGCCACAAAATACGTGGAAGTGACCTTTGTGCCGCCGGCGAGCATGATCAACCGCGGCAAAAAGAAAGTCGTCCGTTTCCCCGCCGCCTAACGAGGAACTTCGGAATATTTTAATCAGGGAAGCGGGAACGGAAAGGACGCCTTCTTGATCGTAGGCCGCGGTCGCCAGCACGCGAGCCGTGCACATTCCCGAATCCGCAGATTCATGAATCAGGAAGGCAGGAAAACAGAAGAAGATGGGCCAAAGGAGTTCCACAATGAAACGAAATGTATTCCGATCTCCGTCGTCCGCGGATTACACAGATTTCCATCTATTTGGTTTTTTAAATCAGAGAAAGGGGAAATGAGGAAACATGAACCAGAGAGTTTCATCCGTTCCTGCTTTAATGTCTCGCTGAGGACAGGAGACATGACGGCAGTACCATCGGTTCGAGATCGGGAGATGTACCTAAACAAAAGGTGATGTAACAGTGGCAACGATGTAACCACGTAACGATTTAACGGAGCAGCGAAGCTACTCTTAAGAGATATTTTCCCGACGAGAAATCCTGATCTGTTCACGCCTGTTCACATAACCCCCTAGGGGGATTCGTCTCAAAAAATAGGGGATAAGCCCCTACTCGAAACAGGAGAAATTTTCTTTACACGCGTTTTAAGAACTACCACACTCCCCGCTTTCCAAACGCCTGTGCTGAATTTAATTCCCCTTTTTTCTCGCCGGGCCGGCGCACGCCAGCTCTGTCATTTTCCCACCGGCACTAACAGGGAGCGGCGGTCTTAAGACCGCCGCTCCTACATCTAATACTGTAGGGCGTTCGCCGGATACTGATTACCGGCGGACGTGACGCCCTGAGACGCTTGTTGCCGCCTCCGAAATTTTTGATGCGGAGACGCAAGTCCCTACTGCGAGCGCATCGCTCAACACCGCGCGTATCGCTTTCCGGGCTGAGTAACCGCGGCCCGAGTAAGCACGACGCCGATTGTTATCGCCAGGACTGCTTTTGTCTTTTTCATAGTGCTTTCACGCTACTGGCCTAACGAAAGGCCGTCCAAAAATTTAGCACTAGATTGTTGCCAATTGCGCAATCACAGCCGTCTCAAGGATGTGAAATCAAAACGCGCAAAGCGGTTTATAAGTTTGAGAGCGAAATTTCTCCTTGCCAAACATTACACGTTTGTAATGATTACGTGACTCCTTCAGGGAGGTTAGGGCCGCGATTGGTAACCGCGGCTACAGCGAAGTAGATGAAGTGGATAGGCCGCAGCCTGGTGGAGCGGGCTGCGGCCGCTGTTCACCCAATCTGCGTAGACGCTGCGTTTAGCGGACATAAATCTCCGCCCAACTCTTCGCCGTAATCGGGCACCCGAAGCTAACTGGTTAACGAGAAATTTCCAGCGGCTTCTTCTCACGCGTGCAGGGCTGAGCGTGAAGTGCCGAATATTGCAAAGGCGTTTGTGTCAAACGCCGGAGCCGGTGCTCGCCGCGGCGAGCAGCGGTACATCGCGCTTCGCGGTTGTCTTTCTGAGGTTCTAGGGCGTCTGATTTTCGAGCCGCTGACGCTTTGTTACTGTAAAGTTGATCCCTTATCGATGACGCGGCGGTCGAGGCCCCAGCCACAGATACTGGGATCATCCGCCTTCGTGCGACCTCGGCGCGAGACGCCGATGCGGACTCAGCTCACGACGTAACGATTTTTTCCCGGCAATCCGATTTAACAATTTAACGCTTTAACGTCGGCGAACCCATCCGTGCGTGATCATCGTGGTCTGTGAAAGCGGCTCCAAGTCGCCGCACTCCCAAAGCGCTCCACGCGAAATTCTAGTCTGCCAGGCTCTGCTTCCGATCTCCGACGTCTGATCTTATCCGTGTCATCCGTGGTTTCTCGAATCGATTCGTGTCGATTCATGTCTATTCGTGGCTAAGATCCGGCCGATGGCTGTGGCTGATGACCGGCGAATGAGCACTCGCGCAACGGGTGTCGTTGGCATCGCCATTTTATCGAGCCGTATTCTCGGTCTCGTACGAGAGACGGTGTTTGCCGGGCTCTTCGGCGCCGGAAGAAATCTCGACGCATTTTTGATGGCGTTCCGTTTACCGAATTTGTTGCGCGATCTCTTTGCCGAGGGCGCGCTTTCAACGGCGTTCATTACCACCTTCTCGAAAAAGATCGCCGTCGAAGGCGATCAATCCGCGTGGCGCCTGGGGAACAAGGTCGCCACGCTCACCGCGGTTTTCATGAGCGCGATCACGTTGCTCGGCATCATTTTCGCTCCGCAACTGGTGGACCTGTTGACGTGGGGCAGCTGGTCGCCGGACAAAACCGAACTCACGATTTTGCTCACCCGGATCATGTGGCCATTCATGCTGATGGTCTCGCTCGCGGCGCTGGTGATGGGAATGCTGAACGCCAAACATGTGTTCGGGCCGCCTGCGATGGCGTCGAGTTATTTCAATCTGGGCTCGATCATCGCAGGGGTGACGATCGGTTACTGGATCGATCCGCATTTCGGCGCGCGCTCGCTCGTAGGTTTGGCGGTCGGCACGCTGATCGGCGGCGCGTGGCAATTGATCGGGCAATTTCCGTCGCTGTGGAAGATAGGTTACAGGTTTCATCCCGATTTTCATTGGCGCGACGACGGTGTGCACACCGTGCTGACCTTGATGGGACCGGCGGTAATCGCCGCGAGCGCGGTGCAGGTAAACGTGCTGATCAACAGCGGTTTTGCGGCGAGTCTCGGCAACGGTCCGGTAAGCTGGCTCAACATTGCGTTTCGCCTGATGCAATTGCCGCTGGGAATTTTCGGTGTCGCCATTGGCACAGTGACGTTGCCGCTGGTGTCGAAGCATGCCGCGCTGGGGAACACCGCTGAGTTTCGCGCTATTCTTGCGCGCGGCATGCGCTTGGCGTTTTTGCTGACGATTCCATCTGCGATCGGCTTGGCGATGCTGGCGGCGCCGATCATCAGCGTGATTTATCAGCACGGACGGTTCACAGCCGAAATGACCCGGCAAACCGCGGGCGCGTTGCAATATTATGCGATCGGATTGGTCGCGTATGCGGCATTGAAAGTGTTGACGCCTGCGTTCTACGCGGTCAACAAACGGAACACGCCAATGGTTGTGAGTTTCCTGGCGATCGGCGCGAATCTATTTCTCAACTGGCTGTTCACGTTCCGGCTCGGGTGGGGACATCGCGGCCTTGCCTTCTCGACCAGTCTCGTCGCGACCATCAATTTCCTTTTGCTTTACGCGCTGATGCGCCGGTACACACGAAGGCTTGAAACGCGTCAGATGCTGCTGGCGCTCGGAAAAATTTGCGTGGCTGGCGCGCTGCTGGCGCTGATTTGTTGGGCGGCAAATTACCTTTGGCTTGATGCGTGGTCGGACATGCGGTTCTTGCAAAAATTGGCGATACTGCTCGTGACCATTGCTGTTGCCGCAGCCGGATTTTTCGCTGCGGCATTTCTTCTGCGCATCAGCGAGGTGCAGGACATCATTGATGTGTTCCGGCGCAAAGTCCGACGATCGCTGTAGAGTGCTTTTGTGAATCGCGCTTTCAGCGGTGAGTTCTGGTTGAATCCCCGGTATTGCCCCAGGCTAGAGACGCGGCCGCGCCCGGGGCTGCGACTGCAGGGCGTTTGTGGCAGACGTCACAGATAGACGCCAGAAGTGCAAAATCAGATTGTGTTGAAGCAATGCCTCAGGTATGACGCACCGCAAAAAATCTCAGCGCTGAAAGCGCGACTCATTGCCCCAGCGCCTGATCGAGGTCTTCGATCAGGTCATCGGCGTTTTCGAGGCCGATGGAGATGCGTAACAAGCCCTGAGGCGAAGTTGTCCCCGGGCCTTCGATGGATGCGCGATGTTCGATCAAACTTTCCACGCCACCGAGGCTCGTAGCGCGGATAAAGATTTTTGTTTTCGTCGCGACCGACATTGCCGCGTCGTAACCGTCTTTCACCTCAAGCGACAGCATCCCACCGAACATCGACATCTGGTTGGCGGCGATCTTGTGTCGGGGGTGCGACTTCAACCCGGGATAATGCACGCACGCCACTTTTGGATGTCGCGCAAGGAACTCCGCAACTTTCATCGCGTTCTCCGAATGCGCGCGCATTCGCCACGGCAATGTGCGCATTCCGCGTAGGATCAGCCAGCAATCGAAAGGCGAGGGGACTGCGCCGCCTTCGTATTGGATTCCACGAATGCGCTGAAAAAATTCGTTGTCTTTTCTGGCGACCACAATTCCTCCGAGAACATCACAATGCCCGCCAAAATATTTCGTTGTTGAATGGAGGATTAGATCGCAGCCGAGATCGAATGGTCGTTGCAACACCGGTGCCCAAGTGTTGTCGCAAACTAAAATGGCGCCGGCGTTATGCGCGATTTCAGCGAGCGCCGCGAGATCGACAATTTTCAGTAACGGATTGGAAGGCGTTTCAGCCCACGCCAGTGTTGTATTTGGCCGCATCGCTTTCTCCACTGCGGCGAGATCGCTCATGTCGACGAAATCCGCCTGGAGTCCCCAGCGTACGAAGATTTCCCGGATCAATCGCGATGTGCCGTAATATGCGTCTAAGTGCGCGAGCACGTGATCGCCGGGAGATAATGCCTGCAAAATCGACATGGCGGCGCCGGTGCCGGAGGCGAATGCGGCGGCCGCTTCGCCCGCTTCGAGCATGCTCACGCCGCGTTCGAGTGTTTTCCGGTTTGGATTGTCGTTGCGCGTGTACATGAACCCGCGCGAGTACGTGCCGTCGATGTCGCGCTCGAACGTGGTGGAAAGATAAATCGGCGCGGCGACTGCGCCGGTCGCGGGATCCACCTCGTGTCCACCGTGAACAGCTATCGTTTCGATTCTCATTTGTGGACATTAGCCAGGTTCACGCGCCCTTGTCGATCTTTGGCATTTCGGGGAACATACCCGTCACGCGTGCTGGCGAGCGCGTCTCGCGATCACGAACTTTCTAAATGTGCGCTCGCGTTTGCGCTGTCGGAAAATCCAGCAGCGGCAGTGACCAGGCACATTCAACGTCCGATTGCAGCTTTCGGAAAGTCCATCTCGGGTGACGCCGCTGCAACGGATGTAGAGCGACGGTCAGCCTTTCAAACCAGCACGCGGGATTCTTGCGTTCCTCAGGCCTCGACATATCGCCGCACTCCAGAGTTTCGCAGTTGACGACGCCACGTGCGCAGCGCAAATAGCAGCTTTCCCATGGAGACCCAAAGTTGCCCTGATGCAGTGAGTCACACGATTTACGACGACGCAGTTTTTCAGATGGCCTGCGAGCAGTTTCGCGTCATCGCCGATTACCTGAATATCGACCAGAGCGACCGCGAATGGGCGACGTATCCGAAGCGGGCGATCGCCGTGACATTACCCGTGCACATGGACGATGGGAGCACGATGGCCTTCCAGGGCTACCGTGTGCAACATCACATCGCGCTCGGGCCTACCAAAGGCGGTACTCGTTTCGCGCTTTCATTATCGATGGGCGAGACGGCCGCGCTGGCGATGTGGATGAGTTGGAAATGTGCGCTGGCGCAGTTGCCTTACGGTGGCGCGAAAGGCGGCGTGGCCGTTGATCCCACCAAATTATCTCGTAAGGAGCTTGAGGCAGTGTCGCGCCGTTACATGCAGGAAATGATTCCGTTCGTTGGACCGCATACTGACATCATGGGCCCGGACATGGGCACTAACGAACAGATCATGGCCTGGTTCATGGACACCTACTCCGTCTATATGGGCTACGCGGTGAACGAAATCGTCACCGGCAAACCAGTCGCTATCGGCGGGACCGAAGGCCGGCGCGAAGCCACCGGACGCGGCGTCGTGTATCTGGTCGAGCGGGCAATGAACATGTTGAAGATGGATCCCGAAAAATGCACAGCCATCGTGCAGGGATTCGGGAACGTCGGTTCCGTTGCAGCCTTGTCGCTCGCCTACAAGAGCGGCGTCAAAGTCGTCGGGATCAGCGACCACACCGCTGCGATTTACAATCCGAAGGGGATCGACGTTAAAGCGGCCGAACAACACATGTTGAAGAAAGGTAACCTGCGCGCGTTTGCTCAGGACGATCACGTGAATCCTAACGAGTTTCTCACGCTGCCGTGCGACATTCTTGCTCCGTGCGCGGTCGATCGTGTGATTACCGGAAAGAATGCCGGTCAACTCAAGTGCCGTATCCTTGCCGAAGGCGCTAACGGTCCCACTACGCCGGACGCAGATCTTGTTCTCGACCAACGCTGGGACGAGGTCTTCGTGATCCCGGATATTCTGTGTAACGCCGGGGGCGTCATCGTTTCTTACTTTGAATGGGTGCAGGGTCTGCAGGCGTTTCTCTGGTCGGAAAGCGAAGTGACTGACAAACTTTTCCGCATCCTCGAACATTCGTTTGCGCAGGTAATCAGACGCGCGAAGGACCACAGGGTGTCGCATCGCACAGCCGCGATGGCGATCGGCGTTGAACGCGTAATTAAAGCCAAACAAGTGCGCGGTTTGTTCCCATGAGGTTCGCGAAATTTCATAGGTAGAGGCGATTGACCTCAATCGCCTGCTGCCACCGCGCGCACTTACGCACGGGGAAGACAGTTCGGTGAACCGCCGCTACCAACCGATGAAGTTTTCGCACACAGAGGAAAATCGTGATGGTCGGCATCTGGATGTTCTTACTGACGAGGAAAACGGGCTTCGAATCATTGTGTCGCGTCTGGGTGCGGAACTGATCAGCCTGGCGCGAGTCAATCAAGCCGGAGAGTGGATTGGGTTTCTTTACCGCGACAACGATGTAGCGCCGCCGCCTGACGGCTGGGCAAATCACGCAACGGTCATGGGTTATTATCTTCACCGGCTCAAAAACGGCAGCAGTCTTTATCGGGGACGGGAAATCAAGGGCGGCACCCATGGTTTTCTCCGCGCGAAGACATGGCATCTCACCGGGTTTTCGACCGAGGGAAGCGGCGCGTGGTTAAAATACGAGATTACGCCCGATGATTTTTCTCCGAGTGATTATCCGCTGAAAGTGAGTGTTGATTTAACTTATGAGATCGACGCCGAGGGAGTGCGTGTGGTTTTCGAATTTCACAATCAGGAGCCGGAGCTGACTGCGCAGGTTTCGTTTGGATTACATCCAGGTTTTGGCGCGACGTCGTTCGAAAGTTTTCATCTGCAAATGCCTCGGGGGTTGTACCGACGATATTTTTCGCCTGGCAATTTTCTGTCCGACGAAACGCGCGACATCGAGTTTCCGGGTGGCGAAATGCCGTTTTCAAAGGGCGAATTACCGGGTTCGGTCATTCTTCAACTCCTGGACGTTCCGCGGCCGAAATTTTCCTTCGTGGATCCGGAGAGTGGGCGCTGGGTGATAATGGATCTGGCCGGTGTTCCCTACATGACCTTGTGGTCAAATGGCGGACCCTTTCTCTGCATCGAGCCATGCTGGGGCTTGACTGATGCGCATGAACAGCGCGCATTCGAGAAGAAACAAGGAATCCAAACTATTCCGCCCCGCGGCGAATTGCGCGCCTCCTTTAGGATGACTCCGCAATTGGCTTCGTGTAGCGATTAGCTTGGCCACTGGCCGATTTTTCTCATGCCAACCCCTTCGCTTCGCGCTCTTCTAATTCAGGCAATTGATTACGCGGGAATGTTTCCGCCTTGCAGCCTCGCGCTCGAGCCCGCGTTGCGAAACCAGGCGAGTTACGTGCGTTCACCCGAAGCGTGGGTGCTGAATGGGTTCGTTCTGCCGATCGAAAAATTTGATGCTGCAAGGCAACTTCTCTCACATTTTGATCCTCATCATCCGCTCCGCGTTGCGGCGCTCGGCTCGAAAACTACAAGGACCGATGCATTTCTCGCTGCCCTGCATAACGCGGAGACGGCGATTGGTTCATTATCGAAAAACAACACCGATCTTGTCTCGATCAGTCATCTTGAAATGTTTTTGCCAGACGATGTGGATTCTGCCTCTCTCAAAGAGGCGAGGGCAATCGTAGGTAAGTTGCCGGTTTTTTGGGAGGCGCCGCCTGAGAGAGCGGAACAAACCATTACATTGATCGCGAGTCACAATTCAGACGAGGACAGGCCGATATTCGGTTACAAATTGCGCACCGGCGGAGTCACGGCCGATGCATTTCCAAGTTCGGCGCAGATCGCACGCGCTCTCGTAACGGCAGCCAGAAATCAACTCCCGATAAAGTTTACGGCTGGGCTGCATCATCCAATCCGGCAATTTCGCGACGAAGTGAAAACGAAGATGCACGGGTTTCTCAACGTGCTTGGAGCCGCAGTTTTTGCTGCTGAGCATCAATGGAACGCAGAGCAAGCGGTGATGATGCTCGAGGACGAAGATCCCGGCTCGTTCTCGTTTACCGACGATTTCTTCGCGTGGCGCGACTGGAAGATCGATACAGCCGACCTGCAACGCCGGCGCAAATTGGTGAGATCTTTCGGCAGTTGCAGTTTTGATGAGCCGCGCGACGATTTGCGCGCTCTGGGTTTCCTGTAAGGTAGGGGCGGTTCATCTGAACCGCCCGGTCAGCGTAAACAGACAGATTTCGGGCGATTGAGGTCAATCACCCTACCATTTATGCCACTTAAATCTTTCATCGAAGTTTCGCCGGATTCGCATTTTCCATTGGAGAATCTTCCTTTCGGTGTTTTCCAACCGAAGCGAGGGGAAGCGCGCGTGGGCGTAGCGATTGGGGATTCTATTGTTGACCTCTCCGCGTTGGAAGAGCTTGGTCATTTTCGATCGCCGGAATTTCAAAACGAAAGAGTGTTCTCCGAGGATTCGCTGAATTCATTTCTCAAGCTTGGGCGACGAGCGTGGAGAAAGACGCGCGAGATTCTTCAGCACCTGCTCTCGGCGAATACACCAATACTGCATGATGACGCTCGGTTGCGAGAAAAGGTGTTTCATGCTCAAAAAGATGTGGTGATGAAGCTTCCGGTGCGCATTGGCAATTACACCGATTTCTATTCGTCGTATCATCATGCGCATAACGTCGGCACGATGCTACGCGGCCCTGAGAACGCGCTGATGCCCAACTGGAAATGGTTACCAGTTGCATATCACGGGCGCGCCAGTTCGATCGTCGTCAGTGGCACAGACGTTCGCCGGCCGAGCGGGCAGACGAAGCTGACGGATGCAACCACGCCGACGTTCGGTCCGATCAAAAGCTTCGATTACGAATTGGAGACCGCCTTTCTTATCGGGCCAGGCAACTCGTTAGGCGAACCAGTGTCGATCGATCGCGCCGCCGATCACATTTTCGGGCTGGTCCTGATGAACGACTGGAGTGCGCGCGACGTTCAAGCATGGGAATATCAGCCGTTGGGCCCGTTCCTGGCGAAGAATTTCGCGACCAGCATTTCGCCGTGGGTGGTGACGCTCGAAGCGCTGGAACCGTTCAGCAAACCGCTGTTGTCACAGGACCCCGAGCCGCTCCCGTATTTGCTCGCAAAAAACGATTTCACGCTCGACATCCAGCTCGAGGCGCAGCTCCAAACGTCGTCGATGAATGCACCGCATATCATCACGCGCACGAATTTCCAAAATCTTTACTGGAGCATTTCGCAGCAGCTTGCTCATCACACAGTGAACGGCTGCAATCTTGAACCGGGCGATCTACTTGCCAGCGGGACGATCAGCGGAGCGAGCGAAGAATCGCGCGGGTGCATGCTTGAGTTGACGTGGCGCGGGGCGAATCCCTTGAAGCTGCCTAACGGCGAAACGCGCAAATGGCTCGAAGACGGAGATCGTCTAACGATCACCGGTTTTTGCCAGGGCGATGGTTATCGCGTTGGCTTTGGCGAAGTAACGGGACGCATTTTGCCGGCGTCGTGAACCCGGCGGCAATCTCTGTCCGAATCCAAATACGACGAGAGCGAAGGTGGATCGGCTTGTCCACAAGACGATGCCTTTTTGTTCACCGAAGGCACAAGAAATCTCCTCCTATATCGCTGGCTCATTCCTTACACTGGTGCAAATGAAGAGTTGCCGCGGTGTCCCGGAGCAATTGCATCACAGGGTGCCGCATTGGGTCGAACCTGGTGCACTGTTTCACATCCGCATCAGACTTGATCGTAAGAAACAGCAAAAGACCTTGGTTGATCCGTCTCTTGCGCCTGTTCTTCTGCATTCAGCAAAGTTCTATGAACAGAACATGCGATGGCATATCACACTTTTCCTGTTGATGCCTGACCATGTGCACGCTGTGCTGTCTTTTCCGCGCGACAAATCGATGAGCGAAGTCATTCGAGATTGGAAACGCTTTCATACCCGAACGTATCGCGTGATGTGGCAGGAAGGATATTTCGATCATCGGCTGCGGTGTGATGAACGGGGGACCGAGTTCTCCGCGAAACTGAATTACATTCGGGACAATCCCGTAGCCGCCGGTTTTTGCGCCAGAGCGGAAGACTGGCGTTGGGTGATCGATCCCTTAGCGAGCAAGGATAGATTGGCTTGTTTTCAAGACGATGCTATTGGGTGCGACGAAGACCCAGATATCCAGCGGCAAAGCCGTGTGGCTAAGTCAACGCGTTAAGGACAACGCGTTCCACCTTAGCCCTAATGGCGACGAATCCCGTCGTCTATTTACTGCCCGGTTTAACGGCGGGAATTTTGGCGAGATCGGGTGGAAGTTTGTCGGCGGGGAACGTC
>DATARG010000144.1:0-3320 GCA_036264275.1 Candidatus Udaeobacter sp.
GCTCAATCGCACTCGCGTTCGCGAACTTCTGAGACCGCACACCAGAGATGAACTTGCCGAGATCATTCGTTCCGCGACGCAAAAGGGGTTGCCGATTTCCGTTTCGGGATGCCGGCATTCGATGGGTAGCCAGCAATTCGCCACGGACAGCATTTGCATCGACACGCGCGAATTGGATCACGTGGTTTCGTTTAATCGCGAACACGGCTTGCTCGAAGCAGAAGCCGGCATTCAATGGCCGAAATTGATTCGCGCGTATCTCGACGCTCAAGCAGGCGAGACAAAGCAATGGGGCATCGCACAGAAACAAACTGGCGCCGACACCTTCACGCTCGGTGGAAGTCTCTCATCCAACGTACACGGCCGCGGACTGCGGATGAAGCCGATCATCTCGAATATCGAATCATTCAGCTTGATCACGGTTGATGGAAAATCGATCCGCTGCTCGCGCGAGGAAAATAGTGAATTGTTCCGGCTCGCCATCGGTGGCTACGGCCTTTTCGGATTGATTGATACAGTAACGGTTCGGCTCGTTCCGCGGCAAAAATTAAAACGCGTAGTCGAGATCATTCGAGCAAACGATTTGCCCAAGCGCTTCGAAGAGCGCATCGCGCAAAAATTTCTTTACGGCGATTTCCAATTTTCAGTCGATGAAAAATCGCCCGACTATCTTCAACGTGGGGTGTTTTCCTGCTATGAACCGATCGGCAATGACGAACCGATTGTTGCCAGAAAGGAATTACGCAATGACGACTGGCTGGAGCTGCTACGGCTTGCTTACACCGATCGAGAAAAAGCATTCAAGCGCTACAGCGATTATTATTTGTCGACAAACGGGCAGACTTACTGGTCAGACACGAACCAGCTTAGCCCATATCTCTCGAATTATGCGCAGAAGGTCCGTGATCGAATCGGCGGCGAGGAGTCGAGTCTCATCATCAGCGAAATTTATGTTCCGCGCCCGGATCTTCCGGTTTTTCTAACGCAAGCAGCAGATTTATTGCGCTCGAATCACACCACCGTCATCTACGGCACCGTTCGATTAATCGAAAAAGATGACGAGAGCTTTCTTGCGTGGGCCAGAGAATCCTACGCCTGTATTATTTTCAATTTGCTCACGTTTCACACGCCTAGCGCCATCGAAGGATCTGCGCGTTCCTTCCGCGGCTTAATCGATTTGGCGATTGCGCGCGGCGGAAGTTATTACCTGACCTACCACAAATTTGCTAAACGAGAGCAGGTCTTAGCGTGTTATCCACAATTCAAAGAATTTCTGAATTTCAAACGAAAATATGACCCAGCTGAACGTTTTCAGAGTGATTGGTATCGCCACTACCGAAAGCTTTTCGCGACCTGATGAATTCCCTGGCCTCGCCCCGAAAGCTTTCGAGGCTGCGTTGCAGCTTCGCTTCGCTCAGAATGACAGACTATGATGGCTGCGCATGTCGCCGTTTGCCATCATTGCCTTGGTTCTAATTCTCGCGCGCACTATTGCGGAGTTGTGGTTGAGCCGCCTGAATCAACGGCACGTGCGCGCACACGCGAATGAAGTGCCGCCTGGATTTCGCGAGGTTGTTGATGAGCCGGCGTATCGTCGCTCCGTCGATTACACCCTGGCTAAAAGCCGGTTTGGAAATGTAGTCACAGTGTTTGATACGGCGCTCCTCATCGCAATTCTTTTCAGCGGCGTGTTGCCGTGGGTGTTTAAAAAATTCACGGCAGCTTTCGGCACGTCGGTTTGGGCAATGGCCGGTCTTCTTTTCGGCACAGGCGTTGCATTGAGCATTATCAGTTTGCCATTCGCATGGTACGGGCAGTTCAAACTCGAAGATCGATTCGGTTTTAACACCACGACTATAAAGACGTGGGTACTTGATCGTCTGAAAGGACTTTTGCTTGCGGCATTGCTTGGATTTCCAGTGCTCGCGCTGGTGTTGAAGCTGATCGAGTGGACCGGCCAATCCTGGTGGATTTGGGCGGCGGTGCTGGTTATCGCGTTTCAACTGCTCTTGATGCTCATTGCGCCTGCAGTGATCATGCCGCTCTTTAACAAGTTCACGCCGCTCCCACAGGGCTCATTGCGTGAACGCCTTTTTGCACTGGCGCGGCGCACCGATTTTCCAACTCGCAGCATCGAAGTAATGGACGGCAGTAAACGGTCGCGGCACTCCAACGCCTTCTTCACCGGGTTTGGAAGTTTTCGCAAAATTGTCCTTTTCGACACACTCGTGGCCCAGCTTGCTGAGGCGGAACTGGAATCGGTACTAGCGCATGAAATCGGGCATTACAAGAAACGCCACGTTCTGAAGTCGTTCGGTGTGTCGATTGCTGGCCTGTTTATAGGCTTCGCGGCGATCGCCTGGCTTGCGCGTCAACAATGGTTTTATCAAACGTTTGGTTTTCAGCATCATGCGAGTTTTGCCGCAGTGAACGTTGTCCCAGCAATGCTGCTGTTTGCGTTGTTGGCGGGAACGATCAGTTTCTGGTTTTCGCCGTTTATTCACATGTGGTCCCGCCGTTTCGAGTACGAGGCGGATGCGTTCGCGCACGCAACCATGGGAGAGGCGCAACCGATCATTCAAGCGCTGCGAAAGCTGACTGAAAAAAATCTGAGCAATCTGACGCCACACCCGCTTTACAGCGGTTTTTATTACTCACACCCCACCCTGCTCGAACGGGAACGCGCGCTGCACACAGCAGCTTAGTGTAAACAACGTCTTCTAGGGCGGGCGCCTCGCCTGCCACGCCGTCAAGGCAGCGGTTGCCCTACAAGTGAAGAACATCGGCGCTTGACATAGGCGCCGCTACAACGTCGCTGTTCTGCAATGTCGAAAGTGATCGTCGTTGGTGCCGGAATTAACGGCGTTACTGCCGCGATCGAACTAAAGAAACGCGGTCACGAAGTCGTGCTGGTCGATCCGGGGCCACTGCCCCACGCGTTGGCGGCGTCCACCGATATCAGCAAGGCCGTGCGCGCCGCATATGGCGCTGATGAAGATTACACGGCGCTGGCTGAACGCTCGATTAATCTGTGGCGGCAATGGAACGAGGAATTCGGCACAAATCTGTACCACGAAGCAGGTGTGATGTTCGTTAGGCGCCGGAAAATGGAGCCCGGCGATTTTGAATACGAAAGTTAGAAACTCCTCGAAAAGCGTGGTCTCAAAACGGCTCGTATGAACACGCCGCAATTGTGGAAGCGGTTTCCGGCATGGAATTCGAAACTTTATCGAGACGGCGTTCTTGAGATCGAAGCAGGTTATGCGGAAAGCGGTCGCGCGGTCGGAATGTTGATTGAGCGCGCGAAATCCAGAGCCGTT
>DATARG010000150.1:0-2194 GCA_036264275.1 Candidatus Udaeobacter sp.
GCAACGCCTTCAAGCTCCTGCCGGCCGAACGGAAAATCGTATTCGATGTCGTAAGTGCCTTTGGAATAAAATGCGCGCTCTTCATCCGGCACGTTCAGCACGTGCAGGTTTGCGCGTGAGATGCCGATCTTCTCGTAAAATTTCAGGCGCTCCTCTTTCCAGTACTCAAGCAATTCCATCCCCTGCTCCGGCCGGCAAAAATATTCCAACTCCATCTGCTCGAACTCGCGTGAGCGGAATGTGAAATTGCGAGGATTGATCTCATTCCTGAAAGCCTTTCCGATTTGCGCAATACCGAACGGCAGCTTCTTGCGCGACACTTCGAGAATATTTTTGAATTGAGTAAAGATCGATTGCGCGGTTTCAGGCCGCAAATAGGCGACGGAGCTTTCCTCGGCACTCGCGCCAACATGCGTCTCGAACATCAAATTGAACTGCCGCGCTTCCGTTAAATCTTTGCCACCGCAATTCGGGCATTGCTTGATGCCTTTTTTGTCCACAAGCTGATCGGCGCGCAAGTGAGCCTTGCAGGTGCGGCAATCAATCATCGGATCGGAGAAACCTTCAACGTGGCCGGATGCCTTGAGAACGGCAGGATGCGTGAGGATTGCGCCGTCCATGCCAACGACATCATCGCGCTCGTGCACCATGACGCGCCACCAGTAGTTTTTCAGGTTGCGCTTTAATTCCACTCCCAGCGGTCCGTAGTCCCAGGCGCCGTTGAGTCCCCCGTAGATTTCGCTCGACTGAAAGATGAAGCCACGCCGCTTGCACAGGCTGACGATTTTTTCCATGCGTTGGGCGTCGCTGGGCGCGTTCATTATCGCAGGTTACACGGATTAGAAAACGTTGTAGAGGCGTTTATGCCAAACGCCTTTCTTCGGCGGTTGACACACCGCCGCTACAACCAAACGGTCACTTAGGTTTGCGGTTCCACTTTCACCTCGGTCTTCACCGAGTTGGCGATAAAGCATTGGTCGTGCGCGCCATGATTCATCTGCTCGATTTCCTGCGGCGTGGGTTGTTTCTCGCCAGAGAATTTTAACCGCTGTCGAAGTGTGACGCGTGTGATGGCGAGTCTGCCTTCGGCATTTTTTTCCATAACGCCGACGGCATCGTCAACGTATTCGTCGAGCACGAACCTCTTTTTGCACGCGATGGCAAGGAACGTCAGCATGTGACAACTCGAAAGCGAAGCCACAAACGCTTCTTCCGGATCGACAAGATTCGGATTTCCGAGATAGGCGGGCGCTGCTGACGCTTGCATCTCGTGTCCGCCCGGAAACTTCCACGTGTGGTCTCGTGGATATTTTTGATAGTCGAAAGGTTTGTCGCCGCGTTGCCAAGTGAGAGTAACTTTGTGTTCTGACATGCGTTTAGATAAAACGCGACTTGTCAGAGGGCAAGCGCCGTTCCCTTGTCATCCTGAGCGAAGCCGAAGGATCCCCCGGAATACCTAACAATTATGCAACGCGATTCCTCGAGTCCGCTTCGCTCGGAATGACATGCTTGCGCTGACGAGCGGCTTCTTTATTATCTCGGCTTCTGAAAATTCGCGCGATTAGCTCAGTGGTAGAGCACTTGCTTCACACGCAAGGGGTCGCTGGTTCGATACCAGCATCGCGCACCAGATTCTCCGTTCACCGTCTGTGGTGCAACAATAATTAGTCACAAACTCCATGGCTTTGATTCAAGAAGTTCTCGAAACCGTCAGAAAACGTAACCCTTACGAGCCTGAGTTTCTTCAGGCGGTCACGGAGGTACTGGAGTCGATCCGGCCAGTCATCGATCGCAGCAAGAAAGTGCGAGACGCCCGAATTCTGGAGCGTTTGGTGGAACCGGAGCGAATGATTCAGTTTCGCGTCCCCTGGAGCGACGACAAAGGACAGATCCAGGTGAACCGCGGATTTCGCGTGCAAATGAATAGCGCGCTCGGTCCCTACAAGGGCGGATTGCGTTTTCACCCGACCGTCTATGCGGGCATCATCAAATTTCTCGCATTCGAACAGGTATTTAAGAACTCGCTAACCGGTTTGCCGATGGGTGGTGGCAAAGGCGGATCAGATTTCGATCCAAAAGGGAAATCCGACCGGGAGGTGATGCGATTTTGCCAATCGTTCATGACTGAACTGTTCCGGCATATCGGTCCGAATACCGATGTACCTGCCGGGGATATTGGCGTGGGCGGTCGCGA
>DATARG010000162.1:0-4701 GCA_036264275.1 Candidatus Udaeobacter sp.
GCGAACGAGTGCTTCTGCCGGGAGGGGGCGCGAATTATAGTTCGACGCCATCACAAATCCGTAAGCACCGGCGCTCATGATTGCGAGCAAATCGCCTTCACGCACTTCAGCCATTTCCCGGTCGAGCGCAAAAAAATCTCCCGACTCGCACACCGGCCCAACAATATCGATTTTGCCAATCTTTCTCTCCCTCTCGGTCTTCATCTGTTCAACCGGCACAATTTCGTGATAGCTCTGGTAGAGCGCCGGCCGGATGAGATCGTTCATCCCAGCATCCACAATGGCGAATTTTTTGCTCCCCGTCTGTTTTAGATGGCGAATTCGCGTAAGCAAAACGCCGGCGTTGCCGACAAGAAAACGGCCGGGCTCGACAAATATCCGAATACCCAGCTGGCGCAAGGGCGGCACAATTGCGTCAGCGTAATTGCGCACACTGAACGCGGAAGGTTCGCTGCTGTGATCGTGCCACCATTTGCCTGATCCGCTCTCCAGCGCGCGCCGGTAAATAATTCCCATTCCGCCTCCGATACTCAAAAACTTGATGGCATATTTGGATTTCAAATCGGCTACGAGCGGCGCCACTTTCTCGATTGCGCGCGCGAACGGCTTGTCCTGCGTGATTTGGGAACCGATGTGCATCTGCACGCCGACAACCTCGATATTGCTCAATCTGGCCGCTTGTTCATAAATCGCGCTGACCTGGTCCAGTGCGACACCAAACTTGTTCTCCTGTGACCCGGTCGAGATGTAATGATGCGTGTGCGGGTCGACGTCAGGGTTGACGCGTAACGCGATTGGCGCGCGCATTTTCTTTGCGCGGGCGATGCGCTCGATCAACTCCAGTTCAGATTCACTCTCGACGTTGAAGCTATAAACGCCCTGCTCCAATGCGTACTCGATTTCGTCACCTGATTTGCCTACGCCCGCGAACGTGCACCTGGCCGCATCGCCACCCGCTGCGAGCACACGAAACAACTCGCCACCAGAAACGATGTCGAAGCCCGCGCCCGTACGTACCAGTAACTTCAGGATAGCGCGATTCGAGTTCGCCTTTACCGCGTAACAAATGAGGTGGTCCAGCGGTGCGAGTGTGGCGTCGAGTCGCACGTAATGATCGAGAATTGTTTCCGCGCTGTAGACGTAAGTGGGAGTGCCGAATTCCCTGGCAACACCTGTTAGATCGACGTTTTCGCAATAGAGATGACCATCGCGATAGTGGAACGAGTGCATGTTGTAGCGGCGAGCGCTGCAGTGAACATGCAACTAAAGCATCAGGCGCTCACCGCGGCGAGCGCCTGAACAACTTGACCGAATGTTATTGCACCAGTCCTCAGTCCAACATTGAGAACCGCGATTAGAACGACACCCACGCGAAGCTGTCCAAACAAGCCGCTTCCCGTGCTTTAGGCGGCGATGAGCTGCCAGAGTGTGTTGGCCATTTAGAAACCTATTCAAATGACCTACTCTGACGTCTTGCCGGTTCTCTCGACTGGCGTTTGGAAGACGACGTGACGCTTACCGGGTCCGAAGTTTTTCGCCGCAGCGCGTGCGCGCACCTTTTGCGCCCATTCGGCGTTCTCGTAGTAACGGTCCTGATCTGATGGGACCAAATTCCAACGGAGATGTCCGAAATGATGCCAGCATTCGAGAATCATGCCGCGATCAAACGGTTGTCCTTTAGCCGTCACGACCAGGCAATTGTTTTCCCGCCATGTGTCCCGGTATGCGTCACCCCAGTGAAGTTCAAGCGTCTTAAGTTTCAGCTTGTCTAGCGCAAAAAGCAGGTCCTCGCACCAATGGTAACAATAGCCGCGCTTTTTCAGGCCGTGATACACGAGAAAATTGTTAAAGATCGGGGTGCCAAAGGGCCGATATTCCTTCCTTAGTCGCGCGACCGTAGCATAAGCGCATTCTGCCAGGACCTTCGCTTCGTTTGGATCCACCCGGCGTGAAAGCCTCGCGAGCTGGTTCGCGAGTTCATCGGCCTTGGCAGACTCCTTTGCAGGCACTGCGAAACGCAGCCCTTGCTGTTCGGCGCTGACGACTCCGTCGGAAACCGCAAACACGGTAATTATTCCGACGACACTTCTGATGTGCATTTACAAAAGGTCTTCGAGGAAACAGCTACCGTCGCGGGCATCTGGCGCAAGCTGCCACGCAATTTTTGCGAAGCAAAACCAACAAATGCCCGGTCGTGTGTGGGACCCCACAGGTGCCATAGCTACAGCGATTACAAATTGAACGCGTTATCCGGCGAGCTTCTCAAGCGGCTGGTTGTTCTCGAACTTCGTAATGTTGTCGATGGTTGTGGCCGCAATGTTCAATAAAGCTTCTCGCGTAAAAAAAGCCTGGTGGCCGGTGATGATTACATTTGGAAAAGTGAGCAGCCGCGCGAACACGTCATCGCTAAGAATCAATCCCGAACGATCCTCGAAAAAGATTTCTTCTTCCTCTTCGTACACGTCGAGTCCGACGTAACCGATTTTGCCGCTCTTCAGCCCCTCGATAATTGCGGAAGTATTCAGCAGCGCACCGCGGCTGGTGTTGATCAGCATGACGCCATCTTTCATTCTGGCGATGGCGGCATCACTGATGATGTATTTGTTCTCCGGCGTGAGCGGACAGTGCAAGCTGATAATGTCTGATAGCGCCAACAATTCGCTCAATTCGACGTAACGCACGCCGATAGACTGACACGTTGCATTTGGAAATGGATCGAACGCTACAATTTTACAACCAAGTCCGGTGAGAATTTGCGCCACGACGGTCCCAATCTGCCCCGTGCCAACCAGCCCTGCTGTTTTGCCGTGCATGTCGAACCCGAGCAATCCGTCGAGGGCGAAATTACCTTCACGCACTCGATTGTAGGCGCGATGCACTTTCCGGTTGAGCGCCAGCATGAGAGCGATGGCGTGCTCGGCCACCGCGTAAGGGGAGTAAGCGGGAACACGCACCACCGCGATGCCATTTTTCGCCGCAGCGGCGAGATCGACATTGTTGTGACCGGCGCAGCGCAACGCGAGCAGTCGCACGCCTAACGAACGGAGTTTCGCAATCACCGAAGCGTTCACCTGATCGTTCACAAACACGCAAACGGCATCGAAGCCTGCGGCGAGACCAACAGCCTCTTCGTTTAGATGCGGCTCGAAAAACCGCAGTTCGTGACGCGAAGCGTTCGCCGCGTTGAGAAATTCACGGTCGTACCTTTTGGTGCTGAAGATGGCGACTTTCACAGACCAATCTCTGCGATTGGACTGGCTATCACAAGCGAAGTGGAGCTTGCCGATTGATCTTGCAAGGACGAACACTTTTTTAAACAGCTGTACCTGTCTCTTGATGAAAACCAAAATGGGGAGCAAAAGAGTTCGCTTAATTCTCAACGGGAAAGTGGCTGCGAACGACGGCCTGCGCGCAGCAGTTACTCGGCACCGAGCAGTCGGCCACCGCATCGAAGTACGAGTGACTCGGGAAAAAGGAGACGCGCGTCGATTTGTGTCGGAAGCATGCGAACTGGATTTAGTGATCGCTGCCGGTGGGGACGGCACTCTGAATGAGGTTCTTAGTGGCTTAATGGATATCCCGAATGATGCGCGGCCCATTTTGGGAATAGTGCCACTTGGGACAGCGAATGATTTTGCGGCTGGATGCGAGATTCCGCAAGATCCGATGAAGGCGCTGGCGCTCTGTATGAGAGGTGAGGCAGTGCCAGTCGATGTCGGGAAGGCCAATAACCGCTGGTTTATCAACGCAGCTAGCTCTGGTTTCGGTGCCGAGATTACAGCGACTACTTCACCGGAACTCAAACGACTGCTTGGTCCTGCCGCCTACGCTGTGATGGGTGCAATTCTGGCGATCAACCTTCAGCATTATCGCGGAACACTGATCTTGCCGGACCGCGACATTACTGACACCGGCCCGGTGGCGATCGTCGGGAACGGCCGCCAGACTGGGGGTGGTATCCAATTCGCGCCGCGGGCATGCATCGACGACGGTTTGCTCGATGTGCTTGTCGTTCGCAATATCTCGCCAACGGCTTTGCTCGCCGCAGCGCGAGAATTGCAACAGCTTCCAGCAGATGGCGAATACATCTCCTATTGGCAAACGCCGTGGCTGGAGGTGCGCTTCGAAGAAGCAATCCCAGTAAACCTGGATGGTGAACCGCAGCGTTTTTCCACGGTTCGATACGAAGCCGTACCAAAGGCGATTCGGCTGATTGTTCCACCGAATTGCCAATTACTTTCGCGAATGCATGGACCGAGGATCTAAGGGTCCGTCGTTCAGCAAATCAGTTATGACCTGGCCGTAGCGGCGCTGCCGCCTGCGGTTGTGTTTGAGGCTGGGTATTCGGTTGAGTTCGCGTGTCTGTGGTAGTGCAACTACAAAGCAGCGCGGCGACAAACAAACTGAGCAGCATGCGTGGTTTCATCGTTAACATTTCTTAGTCAAAATATTTTGGGATTTCTGCGACGTCTTACAAAGACCGGCGTTCGCCAGTCGGCCGCAGAACGTTAGCAAATTTCCGGGCCTTTGCCGGGAAAGCCACGCTCCCCAAGCCATGGAAAATGGCGGCGCATGTGTGCTACGCGTTTAAGCCCAAATCGTTCAATTGCCTTGGTGCGAATGTGCGCGATGGCTTCTTCAACCGAATCCGTCGCATAAATCAGTTTTAAGTCTGAGGAGCTGATTTTCCCACGCTCCGCC
>DATARG010000247.1:0-9377 GCA_036264275.1 Candidatus Udaeobacter sp.
TTTTCATGTACTACCTCAATCGGTATTACGATCCGTGGGCGCAAAATTTCTATCGTTACTCGGTGGCATGCATCGCTATTACGCCGTTCTTGTTTCATCAAATTCGCCGCGGCGGCCCTCGCATCGACATGCGCGCAGTGAGACTTTGTTTGTTGCCGTGCTTGCCAAATGTGGTCCATCAGGTCAGCCAGGTGATGGCGCTGTTTTATATCGGCCCCGGCGTGTATACGATTTTCACTCGGGCTTCAGTCATTTTCACAGCCCTTCTGGCGCTGGTATTTTTCCCAGAGGAACGCGTCGTCATCCGCCAATGGCAATTCCAGTTTGGCACGTTGCTCGGATTAATCGGCGCATTCGGTGTGATCTGGTTTCAGACGAATGGAAGCTCGTTCGCCGCATCCAATCCGTCCGGTGGCGGACATGACCAACATATCGCGCTGCCCGGATTGTTCATTGCCTTTACGGCGACGTTTTGCTGGGCGCTCTACGGAGTCTTGATCAAACGTCCGTCCACTGAGCTTGGGTCCATCCGCAGCTTCAGCCTCGTGAGTTTCATTACTTCGGCGCTACTGTTTCCGCTCACCCTCGCCTTCGGCAAAATCGCAACTCCGCTTCAAGCCGGTTTGCACGCGAACCTGATTCTGATCATCTCGGCAGTAACCTGTATTACTCTCGCCCACGTTTTGTACTACGTAGCGATCCGGGAAATCGGAGTCGCGCTCTCTCAAAGTTTGCAACTCCTTTGCCCCGCCATCGCGATGGGGCTATCTGCGTGGCTGTATGGCGAACGACTCACGCACGCCCAGCTTTGGAGCGCCGGCATCCTCCTTATCGGCGCCTTCCTGGCGATGCGGACCAAGCCCATCGCTACAGCCGAGACAGCTGAAAATATTTAACTCTTTTTCAGAACCTGCGCCTTGCGCACGAGTTCGATGAAATCTGCGCGGTAGCCATTCACATCCGCGCCCTTTCCTTGCTCCGCCCATTCGAGCACTTGGTGGAGCGATCCATTCCCCTTGTACTCGGAATCACGTAGGATCATTCCGAATTCTGCGACGGCTGCTGCGAATTTTAACTCGCTGGGAGCTGCCGCGAAATCAAATCCCGTATCGCTCACGGTGCGCTGGGCAAGCCCGACAGCCGTTTCATGGCCACGTGTTTTGAGTTGCAGTTTTGCAGTAAGCAGCGGTTCAGATGCGTTTTCTGCAACACTTGGCGTTTGCGTATGGCTTGCAGTGACCACCTGCTTCAGCGGCACAACTTCATAGAAAGTGGTGAACGTATATTCCGCCGCCATCGAATGCGAACTGATGTTCTTTTCGTTCGACTCCTGCGTTTCGGCGTCTTGCCTGTCATATCCAATCAATCGATACGATACCACCCGTTTCGGATTGAATTCGACCTCGATGCTGCTGTCCGCACGGGCAGCGATCGCTTGCTGCACGTTCACCCCGATCCGCACCAACCGATGGGTTGGCTGCCAGGGACAAGTTACAACATCGAGATTGAGCGAAAATGATTCGTTTGCGATCGGCTGTGGATATTCGTACTGAAAATGGTTGATCATCTCTTCAATGCGCACCGACTGTCGCGACGGAAGCAAACCGGCGATAATGGAACGTCGGACATCCGAATAGGAATGTGAATTCACCATGAGCGGTACACTCGACCGAGGCTTGCTCCTCACTGACACAAAAGGCCGCTCGCCAGTAAAAGCATATGGACCAGCGTCAGCCTCGAACTTTTCATCTTGACTTGGCCGCGCAGCGTCCTCTGCCTCAACTGGAACAAATTGATTCGATTGCGTGTGCGGCCCGGTTAAGTCACCAGATAAAGAAGATGACGAAGAGATACGCCGCTCATTACTGCTGAACAAAACAGCCCCAACGACCGCGAGAACCGCGAGGAGTGCTGCAATCGTGAGCGGCCCGACTTTAGACCAAAAACTGTCGCCGTGAATAGCCGTGATTTTCTCCGGGGCGATCAGTTCGCGCTTAAATTCAAGTCGATACTGCGATCTCAAAGCGCGCGCCAGATCTTCTATCTCTGCGATGAATCGCTGCGCTTCTGGAGAACCGGCAGTTGCACGAGCAATTGCCGATCGCTCCCGCTCCTCCAATTCGTGCAGTGCGTATGCTGTCAGCTTCGGATCATCAACATTCATTTTTACTCATTTGGCTTTGGTTTAAATGGAATGAAATCTCCGGCGACCTGGGCATAACGCTGTCGCAAGGTCTTCAACGCCGTATGAAGCAGAACTCCCACGTTATTAGCGGTTGTCTGCAGGATCTCCGCAATCTGCTGGTAACTAAGATCGCTTTGGAATTTAAGCTGAATCGCTTCCTGCTGACGCGGCGGCAGGGTCGCAACAATTTGCAACAAGAATCCGGTCGCTTCCTTTTGTTGGAGCTGGTCAAAAGGCATCGGTTGCTCGCTTTCGCGGACTTCAATCACTTCTTCACCGAGGTACATCATGCGCCTCTCTTTTCGGCAAACGTTGAGAGCCGCATTGCGACAAACCCTAAAAAGCCAGGTTGCCGGTTCATCCTGGTGTCGCAATGCACCGTTGCGTTGAAATTTTACGAAGGTTTCCTGAACAACATCTCTCGCCTGTTCTCTGTCGCCAGTGATGTGTTGAGCATATTGAACAAGGGGAATTTCAAATCGATGGACGATTTCCTCGAACTCTTGTCGTTTGGCTGTTCTGCCGCTTCCCATCGGATATGACGTCGTTCCGACCAGTGCCGAAGATAACATATCCACCAACCGTCCCTGCTAATACGAAGCACCCATAAGCGTGTAAGTAAGCGGCACTCGCACCCTGTCTGGGCACCCGGGTTTGAAACGCCATCGTCGAAGGGCATCGAGTGTTGCATTATCCAGAATGGCGTTACCACAGCCCTCAGCCATTACGACATCAGTTACATTGCCCGAGATTGGATCGACCGTGAGCAAAGCGACGCCCGATCCTGTTATTCGCTGACGGCGGGCTTCGTACGGATAAACCGGACGCGGCGCATAGGCCACCATCGCTTTCACCGACCGCAACGACGCCGTCGTTCCCTGCACAATAGATCCTGGCCGCGCCCTCCGATATCGACGAACTGGTGAAGGCTTGTGAGCTTCGTCCGCGAAACTCTCCTGATCAGGATGAATCTGCTCTAACGGCGGCGGCGGAACAGATTGTTCTAACATAGGATCGGGCTCAGCCGCATCAATGACTTGGACATCACCCGGCTGACTCCCATCTTCCAGCTTGGCAGTCGGTGATCTAGTCTTTGCGAATGCAACCGCGCCGATGTGAATCGCAAGCGCACTCATAAATGCGATCCAAAAGATCGATCGACCGTTCTGTCGGCGAAGCAATGCGGGATTCATCTCTATTCCTCCAAGGAGGAAGACACGCCACCGCGAAGAAACTTAGGTCGAAATCATGACATTCGCGGTTAACGAGCTGTGTTGATTCTGATGCCGCTGGACACATTGCGAGAGGTTGCATTATCCAGTATCAACAATCGCGTAATCCGGCAGCCGTTTTATAACGTGAATCTCAAAACCTATCTCGTCACTCGCCAGAAGCTGATCGACCGCGCGCTGGATCGTTACTTACCGAAAGCGAATACGAAGCCTGCGACGCTTCACAAGGCAATGCGCTACAGCTTGTTTGCCGGCGGCAAACGTTTGCGGCCCATTCTGTGTCTGGCTGCGGCTGAAGCTTGTTGCGGCAGAATCAACGATGCGCTTCCGCTGGCGTGCGCGCTTGAATGCATCCACACTTACTCGCTCGTTCATGATGATCTTCCGAGCATGGACAACGACGATTTCCGACGCGGTCGTCCCACCTGCCACAGGGTTTTCGGCGAAGGCATCGCCGTGCTCGCAGGTGACGCTTTATTAACCATCGCGTTCGAAATTGTTTCATGCGCGACAACGAGCCGCCGCTACAATATGTCAGCTCTGTTGCGCGAGATCTCTGTCGCATCGGGTAGCCAAGAACTGATCGCCGGCCAGGTGGCCGACCTCGAAGCCGAAGGCAAAAACGTTAAACGCCGCGAGTTGCAGTTCATTCACGGCAACAAAACCGCGGCGATTTTGAGAACCTCAGTCCGTCTGGGCGCGATGAGCGCCAACGCGGATGCTAAAAAGCTTTCTGCGATCACTCGGTTCGGGCAACGACTGGGGCTCGCTTTTCAAGTCATCGACGATATTCTCGACGTAACGCAGACCTCGGAAATTTTGGGCAAGAGCGCCGGGAAAGATGTGGCGGCAAAGAAAGCAACATATCCTGCGGTCATTGGCTTGGAGAAATCGCGCACGGAAGCCAAGCGGCTCACGCGTGAAGCGCACAATGCCTTGTCCATTTTCAATAACCGCGACGCCGAAGCGCTGCATACGCTAGCAAATTATCTGCTCGAGCGTGAGTACTGAATTGTCGCCGTCGCCCTATGGACGAAGCGGTAGGTGAATAGCAGTCAACGCGTGCAGAATGCTTCGCACAGCGAAGCGGCTACAGAACCAACGCGAGATTGGGGTCGATCTCCTCGGTCACGTGCGATTCAAACCCAGCGCGCAACCGCAGCAACGCCACAAATGCGATCATGGCTGCGTTATCGGTACACAGCCACGGCTCGGCGCTTTTAAATTCCATTCCTTTGCGGCAGCTCGCGTCGCGCATTTGGCGGCGTAATTCCTGATTGCAACTGACGCCGCCGCTTATCGTCACGAGATCCAAACGATATTTTTCCGCCGCCGCGATTGTCTTTATCACCAGCACGTCAATGATCGCCTGCTGAAACGATGCGCAAAGATCTGACAATAGTTTTTTATCCCAAGCGAAGCGAAGCGAAGTCGAGGCACCCCGGCGAAATTCACGTTTAGCAAGCCCTCTTGAATCCTCGACTTCGCTCGGAATGACATTCAACTTTGGCAACAAATATCGCACAGCAGTCTTCAACCCACTGAAGCTGAAATTTTCCGAGCCGAGCATGCTGCGGGGAAAATCAAAACGTTTCGGATCGCCTCCGCGCGCATGCTTTTCAATTTCCGGGCCGCCGGGATAACCGAGTCCAAGTAGTTTTGCTACTTTGTCGAATGCTTCGCCCGCAGCATCGTCAACAGTATGGCCAATGACTTGATAATTCGTTAGGCCGCGGACGACGACCAGCATTGTGTGCCCGCCGCTAACCATCAACGACACATTTGGCGTGACATCAGTGTCCCCATCTTTCTTGACGCCAAAGAAAGGCGACAACAAGTGGCCTTCGAGATGATTGATAGCGAGATACCGTTTACCAAAGCCGATGGCCAATCCTTTCGCAATCGATGCACCAATCATCAGTGAACTTGCCAGACCGGGACCACTGGTGGCAGCGAACACATCGATTTCCGATAACCGGATTTTCGCTGCCCACGCAACGCGGTCCATTAACCGCGGCGCGTAGACCAGATGATTGCGCGACGCTATCTCCGGCACGATTCCGCCGTATTTTTCGTGGGCAGCGACCTGTGATGCGACTTCGCTGGCAAGCAACTCGTGGCCGAAGCGGTCTCCGCGCAAAATGGCTACTGCTGTCTCGTCACAGGAGGTTTCTAATGCCAGAACGGTGTTCACCTGTGTCGCGGCGGTTGTGTCAACCGCCGGCAAAAGGCGCCTGGCACAAGCGCCTCTACAATCATTTCTTCACCGCTTCGGCCTTCGGCGCGCTTTGCTGCGCGTAAATCATCACGCCTTTGAGTGCGTCGATGGCGCGCAACATCTGTGGATCCTTGGTCTTGATGATGTCGATTTCGTCCTCTGGCTTAACATTTCCTGCGTTGCGCAGCGCATACAGAGCGCGTTCCTGTTCGGCGGTCATGCCCACTCTGATATTCGGCGTCACGCCGTTACCTTGAATGACCTGTCTGCTGGGGGTGTAGTACTTCGCCGTGGTAAAACGCACCGCGGACCCATCCGGCAACTGCAGAACATTCTGCACAGAACCTTTGCCAAACGTGGTTTCACCGACCAGCACCGCTCGATGCAAATCCTTGAGCGCACCTGCAACGATCTCCGCGCCGCTCGCACTGCCTTCGTTAACCAGCAACACCATCGGAAAAGTGGGACGCGGCTTACTTACCGCGGAAGTCGAGTAATCATGCTGTTGAGAAGGAACTCGGCCCTGCGTCGAAACGACCTTCGTGTTGGGCGGCAAAAATTGACCGCACACATCTACGGCGCTGTTCAATAGGCCGCCCGGATTATTTCGAAGATCGATTATCAGCGCCTGCATGCCTTGCTTCTGCAAATTATCGATCGCCTTCGACAATTCCTCAGCCGTCGGTTCGTTGAACTGGATTAGCCGGACATAACCGATCCTGAACGGACCGGTCAGCTCCGGCGGCAGCAATTTTTCCCCCTTAACACTTTGAACTTTTATTTCTGCGCGTTGGAGCGTGTACTCCTTGATTTCCTTAGTGGACGGCCGCAACAGCGTTAGACTGACTTTTGCGCCTGCGGGCCCTCGTAAAACATTGATCGCATCCTGCAGATCCATTCTGTCCGTCGACATGGCATTGATCCGTAGGATTTGATCGCCGGAAAGAATTCCCGCCTTGGCGGCGGGCGTGTCTTCCATAGCCGTGACCACTGTAGGCAGTCCATTTTTCATGGAGACCTCAATGCCGAGACCGTTGAAGCGGCTACGCGTATCATCCTGCATGTCGCGAAAATCATTGGGATCCATGAACTGGCTGTGTGGATCCAGTGCTGAAAGCATCCCCTTCATCGCAGCGTTGACGAGGTCGTGATAGCTCGTCTTGTTCTCGTCGACGTAATCCTGCCGAATCAGCTCCAGGGCCTTTGCGAAAATGGCAATCTGCGAGTAGCCGTTATCCTCTTCGGTCTTTGGCGGCTGCACTTCCTGAGCCAGAGCGCCGGGAACAGCGCCGAACAGGACACAAGCCAGCAATGGAATGATCACGACCCGTCTCATGTTTTGCCCAAGCTCCGATAACGGGGTGACAATCGCTCATGAGTGAATTTTGGCAACGCCCAACGCACAGTGTTGTCTGTAGTTCAACTCGCAGGATGAGGAATTCTAGTTGTAATCTCATTAGCACCCGGATTCAGCCTGGTATGCAATGGCCAGCAAGCATTAGCCCTTTCTACGGCTTCCCCGCCGATCACAAGCCGTTAAAATGGTTTCGGTTGTCGTCGTCTGATTCCGCCGAACTGAAGCCCGATGTCATTAAGAAGTTGGCGTGGAAATTTTTTACGTTCGCCATGATTTTGCTGGCCTTCTTGGTCGCAAACGCGGTCTCCGCGGCGCAACCGCAGGACGCGGAATACGACGCGGTAGCCGAGGAATACGTCAAAACGTATCTGGCCGCTCACCCGCTCCAAGGTACCGCTCTCGGTTTTCATGAGTACGATGGCAAAATAAGCGATTACAGCCGTCTCGCGCTCGACGCCGAACTCTCCCGGCTCCGGCGGTTCGATGATCGCCTGGCGAAGTTTGATTCATCCAAACTGAGTCCCCGACAATCCATCGATCTCCGAATTCTGCAGGCAGCGATGAAGCGTGAACTGTTTGAAATGCAGGACATGTCGGTGTTCGAACGAAATCCGATGGTCTATGCGCGTGCGGGTGACGTGAACGTCTATATCAAAAGAAATTTCGCGCCCCTCGAGGACCGCGTTCGCAGCCTTGTCGCCATAGAATCCCAAATTCCAAACATCCTGATCGCGGCGCGAACAAACCTCGAAGAAAAGCTTCCAAAACCATTCGTGGAGCTTGCAATCCAGATCGCCAGAGGTTCGGCGGATTTTCTGAAAAAAGATCTCGTTGCCGCCGTGAGCGGTCTCAAAGATGAGCAACTGCGTGTCGCTTTTCAGGCGGCCAACCGCAAAGCGGCAACCGCGCTCGGTGATTACGCAGCGTGGCTGGAACGAGAGAAACTTCCCAAAGCGACGCTTGATTTCGCTCTCGGCGAAGAAAAATTTGGCCGCTTTCTGGCGCAAACGGAGTTGGTTGATCTGCCGCCACAGAAAATTCTCGAGATCGGCATGGCACAACTAAAGGTCGAACAGCAAGCATTCGCCGAGGCGGCGAAGAAGATCGACCCCAACAAACCAGCGATTGAGGTGTTTAAGCAAATCCAGAGCGAGCACCCGGCTTCGGACAAATTGATCCCCGACATTGCCAAAGACCTCGACAAGATTCGCAAGTACGTTGTGAGCCGCCGATTGGTCGGAATTCCGTCGGAGGTTCGCGCGAAAGTAAAGGAGACTCCGCAATATCTACGGGCCACCTCTTTTGCCTCCATGGATACTCCAGGTCCTTTCGAGAAGCGCGCCACCGAGGCTTACTACTACGTCACTCCAACCGAAGAGGATTGGCCGCAGCAAGAAAAGGAGGAATGGCTCACCGCGTTTAATTATTACACCTCCGATGTTGTCTCGATTCATGAAGTCTACCCCGGACATTATGTACAGTTTCTTCATTTGAATGCGTCGCCTGCCACCAAAGTGGAAAAGATCTTCGGTAGCTACGCCTTCATCGAAGGCTGGGCGCACTACTGTGAAAAAATGATGATCGACGACGGATTCGGCGGTTCGTCCAACGCGAATCCAAGCGAAGAGGATCTGAAGCGCGCGGCAAAATATCGCATGGCGCAGGCTGATGAAGCGCTACTGCGTCTTTGCCGGCTATGTGTGTCCATCAAGGTACACACGCAAAACATGTCGATCGATGATGCGACGAAATTTTTTCTGGACAATTGTTATTACGAACCGAAGCCGGCCCGCCAGGAAGCCATGCGCGCCACGTTTGATCCGGGTTACTTGAACTACACCCTCGGCAAACTGCAGATCTTGAAATTGCGCGACGATTACAAGGTGCAGCAGGGCAACGAATTCTCGCTGCAAAAATTCCACAACGAATTGCTCAGCCATGGCATGCCGCCCATTCGCCTCCTGCGGGAAATTATGCTCAAAGACCAGAGCAAATGGAACCAGGTGTTGTAACCTCTGCAACCCGCGCTGCATTGCGTCGCTTCGCGCTTTCGCGTAAGATTCCCATCCGAAAATCACCATGACAGAGCTGGTTTCTTCAATGGCCGATAAGATCGATCGGACCATGCAGCGGGTAATCCCGCTAGCGTATCGGGTGCGACGAACTGGCCGTCGTCTGGTGCGCCGCGCGTTGCGCAAGCCGCGCAGTGTTTCGGAAGGGCCGAACCTTCTGCCGTTGTTGATCCAGGTGCTGGCGAGTTTCACCAAAGCCGACGGCGTCATCATGGAGGAAGAGATCGACTCGAGCCTCGGCTTTCTGCGTTACGATTATCCGGAAGCGGTTTACTCCGAGCTGCGACAGCTGTTTCGCCAGGCGCTTTACGAG
>DATARG010000216.1:0-10794 GCA_036264275.1 Candidatus Udaeobacter sp.
TTGAGACCGTTGCTTCACCGGACCCTTGCTCGAACGCCTGCTGCATCGCGCGCCACGCCAGCATGGCACACTTTACTCGCTGCGGGAATTTGCGAACGCCTTGCATTACGCGCAGATCGCCCAATGTTTTCGGCGATTCGCGCGTGTCGGCCGTCACAAGATCGTGAAATGCTCGGATCATCTCCATTACTTCGGCCCGGCTTTTGCCCTTCAATTTCATCGTCATTAATGATGCCGAAGCCTGGCTGATCGCACAGCCGTGTCCGCTGAATTTGATGTCCTCCAAACCGCCGTTCGCATCGAATTTTACTGCTAAATGAATTTCGTCTCCGCACGCCGGATTATCACCATGCACCAGAACGGCAGCGTCGGGCAGCTCGCCAAAATTCCGCGGCCGCCGCGAATGATCGAGAATCACTTCCTGATAAAGCTCTTCGATTTCCGGATTCATGAAAAGAAACGCACGGCACGTTGAAGGATTTCGATTATTCGGTCTATCTCCTCCATCTTGTTGTAGAAGTAGAAGCTCGCGCGCGTTGTACCCGATATGTTAAAGCGACGCATCAGGGGTTGGTTGCAATGATGCCCACCACGCATCGCCAAACCATACTGATCGGCGAACGTGGTGAGATCGTGCGGATGCGCAGCGTCCATCACGAATCCGACAAGTGCGCCGCGCTCGCCCTTTGGACCAAAAACACGCGTGCCCGGTAATTCGGTCAGGCGGTCAGCCGCATAATGCGCAAGCTGCGAGTCGTGCTCGAAAATCACCGAGCGCCCGATCGCTTCGATGTAATCAATTGCGGCAGCGAGTCCGATCGCGCCCGCAATGTTGGGCGTGCCTGCTTCGAACCGATGCGGCGGTTTCTTGAATGTGCTCTTTTCAAGCGTAACGCTAACGATCATTTCGCCTCCGCCCTGCCAGGGCGGCATCGAATCCAAAAGCTCCGCGCGCCCGTAAAGCACTCCGATGCCAGTCGGTCCACACATCTTGTGTCCTGAGAACGCAAGAAAATCGCAGCCCAACTCCTGTACATCGAGTGGCATGTGGCCGGCGCTTTGCGCCGCGTCGACCAATGTCAGCGCGCCAACAGCGCGGGCTTTGGCGCAAAGCTCGGCGACTGGATTAATTGTGCCCAGCGAATTTGAGATGTGGGTAAAAGCGAAAAGTTTCACCTCAGGCGTGAGCAGTGAATCAAGCTGATCAACATCAAGCGTTCCATCGTCAAGCACGGGCACAAATCGAAGATGCGCACCTTTGCGTTCCGCGAGCAACTGCCATGGCACCAGATTGCTGTGATGCTCCATCACGGTCAGAAGGATTACATCCCCTTCGCGGATAAATTTTCCGCCCCATGCTTGCGCCACTAAATTGATGCTCTCGGTGGTGCCGCGCGTGAAGATGATTTCGTCAGAACTCGCCGCGCCGATGTACTCTGCGACGCGCTGCCGCGCGTTCTCATAAGCTTCGGTCGCACGCCCGCTCAGTGTGTGCAGTCCGCGATGAACGTTCGCATTGTCGTGTTCGTAAAAAGTCCGAAGCGCCTCGATGACGGAACGCGGCTTCTGCGACGTCGCGGCGCTGTCAAAATAGATTAGCTGATGGCCGCGTACCTGCTGATTCAGGATCGGGAAATCCTCGCGGAAAGCACTCCAGTCCACCTGGCTCGTGACACCCTTATGCATACGTTAATCTCCTCCACACGCGAGAACGCGCCAGTGCCAAGGTGGAACGGGTTGTCCTCAACTTATTGGCAAAATTATTGCGGCTCTGCCGCGTAATATCTGCGCCCTCGGCGAACAGCATGCCATCCTCTTCGGAGCCGTAACAGATGCTTACCAACGGCCGGGCTTCCAGCCGATCACCTTGCGCGCGAGCTGCGGCTATTTCAACTCTTCATTTACTTTCGCGAATGCGTTCGTCGCGAATTCCAGATCTTCGCGTGAATGCGCGGCGGAGACCTGGGTACGAACCCGTGCGGTGCCGTGTGGAACGACTGGATAGAAGAACCCGATGACGTAAACTCCTTCCTCCAACATGCGCGCGGCGAACTTTTGCGATTTCGCAGGGTCGCCGATCATGATCGGGACGATTGGATGCACGCCGGGCTTGATCGTTAGGCCGCGTTCCGTCAGCGCTGCGCGGAAAAACTTCGTGTTTTCCTCAAGTTTGTCGCGCAGTTCTGTCGATGCGGTAAGAAGCTCGAGCGCTTTCAGGGACGCGGCCACAACGGGCGGCGCGATTGTGTTGGAAAATAGATAAGGCCGGGAACGTTGCCGCAGGAGATCGACGATCTGTTTGCGTCCGCTGGTGAACCCGCCACTGGCGCCGCCGAGGGCTTTGCCAAGCGTGCCGGTGATGATGTCGATTCGGCCCATCACGTCGCGATATTCGTGCGTGCCGCGTCCAGTTTTGCCGAGGAAACCGGTAGCGTGGGCGTCGTCGATCATCGTCAGCGCATTGTATTTCTCGGCAAGATCGCAAATGGCTGAGAGATTGGCGATCGTGCCATCCATTGAAAAACAACCGTCAGTCGCAATCAATCTGAAGCGCGCATCTTGCGCCGCGCGGAGTTGTGCCTCCAGATCTTGCATGTCGTTATGCTTGTAGCGAAAGCGCTGCGCTTTGCAGAGCCGGATGCCGTCGATAATGCTGGCGTGATTCAACTCATCGCTGATCACGGCATCCTGTTCGCCGAGCAGCGTTTCGAACAGGCCGCCATTGGCGTCGAAGCACGAGGGATAAAGGATCGTGTCTTCTGTTCCCAGAAATTTCGTGAGCGCGGCTTCCAGTTCCTTGTGAATGTCCTGCGTCCCGCAAATGAAACGCACGCTCGCCATGCCGAAACCGTGCGTGTCGAGCGCTTCTTTGGCTGCGGCGATCAATGCGGGATGATCGGCCAAACCAAGATAATTATTCGCACACATGTTCACCACGCGTTTGCCGCCGGTAATCGCAATGTGCGCGTTTTGCGGGCTCGTGATGACGCGCTCGGTCTTAAACAGACCTTGCGATTTAATGTCCTCCAGTGTTTGCGAAAGTTGTTTGTCGAATTCGGCAATCATAAGTAAACCGGAGATTACGCGGAAAAGATTAATCAGGAAACCGGGAAGCCATGAATTTTGATCAGAAAAGGAAAGACCAACCATTGTCGGTTTCCTGGGTTCCAGATTTGCCGTAGATCCTCCCGTAAAAAGTTCTTGCGTGCTTGTGAATAACTGTTAATAACTCGGGCAGGTGATACGCCTTGACCTACGCTGAGCGTCGGAATCTTGCCTTAATCCTGCTGGCGGCCTTCATCGCCATTATTCTCCTTACCGGCTGCGGCACGACACATCATATCTCAGCCTTGCCGACGTACGAGCCGCCTCTGACGAAGGCGAATTTTCAGCGCGTGCGCACGACTGCGTACACGCACACCGAAGCCGACCACCGTCAGTACAGTAATCGCAATGCTCTCGGTGGAGAATTGCACGCTGCGAGCCCGGCGATTCATCGGGCTGAAGTTGTAACGAGTGGAACGCTGGCGTACGAAGTTCAGCGCGCTATCCCGGTGGACCAGAGCGATTCGTATTCGCCGCCACTTCAGCGTTTCTCAATCGATGAACGGCAACCCGTGACACCCGGTCCGAAACGCGCGCCGAGAACAACTCGCGCGGCCAAACGTCCGGCAAAACAAACGCGCAACGTGAAGCGGGCCATGGCAGTTTCCAAACCGCCGCAGACCGGCAGCGCGGCGGCCGATTGGTCGCGCTGGCCCGCTGGCACCGTCTTCCGTCTGCTCTCGACCGGACAAAACTACCGCGTGGAAGACTACGGTTGGGCGCTTTCAGGACGAAACACCATTGATCTTTACATGGCGAACCAGCATGAAATGAACAACTGGGGCGCGCGTGAGGAGGCGATCGAAGTTCTGAAGTGGGGCGATCCACAAGAGAGCTTGCAATTCCTTCGCCGCCACCAGGATTACAGGCACATCAAGCGGATGGTGCTTGAACTCGAAGGCCGGGAGAAAGAAGCCGCGTCACTGCGGTAAGGCTTTATATCGGCGCGGCTTTCGCGATTTCGCGGCCCAATAACTATTCGAGACATTCTTCGACTTCGCTTAGGATTACAACTCGCTCCAGTTAAGCACCACTTTACCGGAATTTCCGGATTTCATCAGTTCGATCGCTTCCTTAAATTCTATGTACGGAAAACGGTGGGTGATGACTGGAGAAATATCGAGACCGCTCTGGATCATGGCCGTCATTTTGTACCAGGTCTCGTACATTTCGCGGCCGTAAATGCCTTTGATGGTAAGCGCGCTAAAGACGACCGTGTTCCAATCGATGGCGGCACTGGCAGGCATGATGCCTAACAAGGCGATTTTTCCACCGTGAAACATGTTGGGCAAAATGTCAGCGAACGCTTTTGGATTGCCGGACATTTCCAGTGCGATATCAAAGCCCTCTTTCATCCCAAGCTTCTGCATCGCTTCGGTCACGTTTTCGTTGCGCACGTCGAGTGCGAGATCCGCGCCCATTGTGCACGCGAGATTTAAGCGGTACGGATTAACATCGGTAACAACCACGTGACGCGCGCCCGCGCGTTTACAAATCGGAACCGCCATACAACCGATGGGGCCCGCGCCAGTGATGAGGACGTCTTCTCCGACCAGATCGAATGAGAGCGCTGTGTGCACCGCGTTGCCTAACGGATCGAAACAAGAAAGTACATCCAGGGAGATCGATGGATCGGCATGCCAGCAGTTCTCCTGCGGAATCGCCACAAATTCTGCCCACGCACCAGGACGGTTGACGCCGACGCCGAGTGTGTTTGGACAAAGATGCCGCCGTCCCGCCAGACAATTACGGCAGTGCCCACAGGTGATGTGTCCCTCGCCGACGACGAGATCGCCGCGCGCAAAGCCTTTCACATGGTCGCCGACAGTATCTACAACACCAGCAAACTCATGACCAATAGTCATCGGCACTGGAATAGTTTTTTGCGCCCAATCATCCCAATTGTAGATGTGCACGTCGGTGCCGCAGATCGACGTCTTCAACACTCGGATCAGCACGTCATCGCCGCGAGCTTCTGGAACCGGAACGTCCTCGAGCCACAGACCCGGTTCGCGTTTGGCCTTCACAACCGCCTTCATCATTTGCACGACCGGAAAATAGGCCAATGGAAAAGACGAGGAAAGCTTTTACCACCCGTTCCATTCCGCCTTTGGCGTCAGAGGCCGTTTCGACGCATTTCCGACAAGCCGCGTACGACTTTTTTTATTGACACATTATTCATATTTTTTGGCTAAAAGAATAACCAAAATAACGGGAACTTGAATTTATAGGACCGGCCGATTCCGCGAGTGCCGAACCGACGGATTAGGGGACTTCAGGTAGGGTTAAAACGAAAGGAAAACAATTAACACATGAAAAATCGAAATTCGATATCGGTGGCGATCCTGCCCGTGTTGGCCTGTTTTGCGCTCTTACCAGCGCAAGCGGTCGGTCCGGCTCCCGACGGAGGATACCCCAGGTTTCAACACAGCAGAAGGCGATCAGGCACTGTTTTTCCTGTTTGGAGGATTTGCGAATTCTGCGTTTGGTTGGCGCTCGCAATTCAGCGCCGTAGGCCCTAGCAACAATACCAGCGTGGGCGCTGGAACACTGGTCCGCAACACTGCTGATGCCAATACCGCAGTGGGCATAGCGGCCTCACTATTGAACACCACCGCCACGCAGAACGTGGCTGTAGGAGCCGGCGCGATGGTCAATAACAACGCTGATGATAACACAGCGGTCGGCGGCTTTGCGCTCGAGAACAACGTAGCAGCCGTTACCAACGTCGCCGTCGGGGTCTTCGCGGCACAGAATAACGACTCCAGCGGAGCCGGAACGGCCGATTTCAACGTAGCAGTTGGCGGCTTTGCGCTCCAGGGTAACGTTGGTGGCGCCAGAAACACCGCCGTGGGTGCTGGAGCGCTCGAGTCTTTTACGGGCGGCGACGACAACACGGCGATTGGGGAGCGAGCCGGCGGCGCCTACACCGATGGCACCGAAACTAACAATATTTGCATCGGCTCGGGTACGGAGGGCACTGCGGGTGAGAACAACGCGATTCGCATCGGCGACGCCTCGACGTCTGGTGGCATTGACGTCCTTGACGGCGGCTCCGCCGCCAACTTCGTACTGATCGGCACCAACATGGGGAGCCAGGGCATCGCCGTAGCGTCGATAATAGGGTTTGGCACCGTTCAGATCGGCAACGGCCTCTCAACTACGGCGCTGGCCTCAAGCTGTAATATAGGTGGTATCTACAACCAGTCATTTGGGCCCGCCGATATGGCTGTGCGCGTCGGCAGCGACAACAAGTTGGGCACGGTGGTGTCGTCCCGGCGCTTCAAGCACGACATTAAACCGATGGACAATGCCAGCGAAGCCGTTCTGGCGCTGAAGCCAGTGACTTTTCACTACAAGAGCGACAATACAAACACGCCGCGCTTTGGGTTAATCGCCGAGGATGTGGCCGAGGTAAGCCCGGAGCTGGTGATACCCGATAAGGAAGGAAAACCCTTAAGCGTGCGCTACGAAGACGTGAACGTAATGTTGCTCAATGAGTTCCTGAAAGAACACAAAAAAGTCGAGGACCAGCAGGCGAGCATCAGCCAGCTAAAAAGCGAAATGCAGACCATGGTTGCGCAGCTGAAAGAGCAGGCGGCACAAATCCAAAAAGTGAGTGCCCAGCTTCAAGTGGGCAAGCCTGCGCCACAAATAGTTGTTAACAAACCGTAAGGCTGCGATGCAGAGCGCCTTAGTGTGTCACCGAGGCGAATTGAATTGGAAAGGCGTTCGCTCCAGCGGCGAACGTCTTTACCATTTCGACCTCTACAACTCCGCTCAAACACACTCTTCAGATTAGCCTGGCGCGACTACCGCACTTGCTTCCAGGTTTCGTTTGACGAGCGGTTGAGCTTCCGTTTTCTTCGTCCCACGTAGGTAAAATCAATTACCGTTTGCTCTGATAATGAAAAAAATGCTTTTCCTTTCGACATTCATCTCTCTTGCGATGATTTGCTCCTGCCAAAAACAGGATTCGACCGCTGAGGCACAACTTGCTCAACGGACAGCAGAACTGGATGCACGTGAGAAGGCACTGGACAAAAGAGAGCAAGCAGTGGCCCAATGGGAAAAAGCCCTTGCAACATCCCGCCCCAATCCCTTTAACGTTCAGCCGCGCAAGCCGCCCGTTGATTCCGAGCAGGCGAAAGCCGAAAGAGAAAGAAGAATACAACAGCTTCCTCCCGAACTTCGGGCCCTGATTCCTGATCGCTCCCGGGTGAATGCTGGACGAACCGAAACGAACCCGACAATAAATAGGCGGCCCATCCAAACACCACGGAGCATCGAAGACCTACTAAAGAAGGCGGGGGCGGCCGATGCATTGGCCTCCCCCGCGGCAGGGGTTCCACAGGCTTCCTCGCCCTCTCCTTCGCCCACGCCGCAATAATTCCGACCGACCAATCACACGGTGCGGTGGAAACTTAGGAGATAAGTTTTGCGCCGTGGCTCGACATCCAACCGGAGTCATCGACCCAGGCTACAGTCGCGCCGATTGAAATGGATAGCAGATGTGGAGAATAATAGCTGAATGACCACTCGAGAACGCGTAGCACAGCTTCTGAGAACTTGGCCAAAAATTTACCCACACGCGCATTGCGAGCTGGATTTTCGCAATCCGCTGGAGTTGCTAGTAGCTACTATTCTCTCGGCACAATCCACGGACAAACGCGTCAACATGGTCACGCCTGTTCTGTTTCGGAAATATCGACTCGCCAGGGATTACGCGGACGCTCCGCTCTCCGAATTAGAAAGCGCAATTAAATCCACTGGGTTCTATCGCAACAAAGCGAAAAGCATTCGCGGCGCCATGCGCGAAATCGTCGAGAAACACGGCGGAAAAGTGCCCGACACAATGGCGGAATTATACGCGTTGCCGGGAGTCGGCCGGAAGACTGCGAACGTGGTACTCGGCAACGCCTTCCACAAAGACGAAGGGATTGTCGTCGACACACACGTGATCCGGTTATCGCAGCGCCTTGGCCTAACGAAACAAAAGGATCCGGTGAAGATTGAGCTCGACTTAATGAAGCTCGTGCCGCGCGAGCATTGGACAAACTGGAGCCACTGGCTCATCTGGCATGGGCGACGTCGCTGCTACGCGCGCAAGCCAGACTGCAGTCGGTGCGAAGTGTTCAAGCTCTGTCCCAGCGGAAAGATCTTCTTGCGCACGGGCAAGGCACTCAAGCCTCCCGAAAATACCTAAAGACCGTGGCGAAATCGCCGACGAAAGGATCACGGTCCAGCGAATGACCGCCGCCGATTGACGTTCGTCCGCCAGGAGCTCCGCGCAATCAGGATGCGTTTTAGTGCGCATCTTATCGGTCACCGAGTTGCCTTCCCGCAACGGTGACTGCGGGCATTCTGCCGCCACGGTCTTCGCACGTTGCAACAAGAAATGTAAGGACGGCCAAAAGAAAACTGTCCAGAAAAGCGAGGACGATTTTTTAGACAAAGATGCCAAAACGAATGAACGCAATATCTCCTTGCGACGAAACCGTTCTCTATCGCAGTCGCCAGCCGACAATACGCAGACGCTTACGCGCTACTCCCCAGCCATGCCACGGCCATCTGGACTAACGCGATTTAGCCCCGCAAAGTGACCGCGAGGCCACCGAAGATGTGTAAGGTATCGCCCTACACGAAAATTAGGCGATGCCTGACTAGACAGCTTCGCGAGCTTTCCATACAACACGCACGCAATCAAAGACCTGAGCCTCGGCACAGTTAGGGAAGTTTGCTCCCCCGGAACTTTCTTCCCCTCTCTGAGTATCGCGCTGAGGTCGTGATCAATAACCACCGGGATCAACGAAAAGGAAAGCTATGATATCAACGAAAGCTCAAAATTTAATTCATGTTCTTATTGGACTCGTTTGCTTTGGAGTTTTACCACAGATGCACGCCATCACTCCAGCGCCCGACGGAGGCTATCCCAACTTCACCACTGCGGAGGGGGACAACGCTCTTAAGGCTCTCACCACCGGAGAGGGAAATACAGCAATTGGTACCTTTTCGTTGTTTAGCGTTTCCACCGGCAACTTCAACACCGCTGTTGGCGCTGGATCGCTTGATCTTAACCAAGCGGATTCAAATACGGCCACTGGCGCTGCAGCACTTTTGTTTAACACCACCGGCGCAGAAAACACGGCCAATGGGACAGCCGCGCTTGAATTTAACATCATCGGCAGCTTCAACACAGCCGATGGAGCGTTCGCACTCTTCAGCAACACGGCCGGCAGCCAGAACACGGCCAATGGTCACGCGGCGCTCTATAGCAACACGTCCGGCTTCAACAACACGGCTAACGGTTTGAGCGCGCTCGCGTTCAACTCCACGGGCAACGACAACACTGCCGTTGGTGCTAACGCGCTCCTCACCACGACGACCGGTGCAAACAACACAGCCATCGGTAGCGGCGCGCTCATTAGCAACGCCACCGGCAGTGGCAACACGGCCACTGGTATGTTTGCGCTAGCTAGCAACACCGCCGATGCCAACACGGCAAACGGTAATGGCGCACTCTTTAGCAACACCACAGGCGTTGACAACACGGGCGTCGGTGCGGCTGTGCTGCATGATAACACGACTGGTTTCGACAATACTGCCACAGGCATTCTAGCGCTCACAAGCAACACTGAAGGCTTCCAGAATACGGCCACCGGCGGTAGCGCACTTGAATTCAACACCACCGGCGTCAATAACACGGCTGACGGCGCCGGTGCCCTCAACGCGAACATAAACGGCCAGGCTAACACCGCGACCGGCCTTGACGCGCTCGTGAGCAGCAACGGTGATGAGAACACGGCTGATGGCTTTGAAGCGCTCTTTGCCAACACCAGCGGCAGCAGCAACACGGCCATCGGTGATGGCGCTCTCAATAACAACACCACGGGCAACGGCAACACTGCCTTGGGCCGCTTTGCCGGCACCTCCGTCACCACCGCCAGTGAAGTTATCTGTATCGGCGAAGTGGCTGGCGCGAATGTGGACGGCACGACCTATATCGGTGGCATTTTTGGGACGACAACGGGACTCGCCGCCACACCTGTTTTGATCGATTCAAACGGTCAGCTAGGTACGATGAGTTCCTCGCGCCGGTTTAAGAAGGAGATTAAGCCGATGGACCAATCCAGCGAATCCATCTTCTCCCTCAAGCCAGTGACGTTTCATTACAAGGCGGACAATGCTGGCGGCCGGCAATTCGGTCTGATCGCCGAAGAAGTCGCCGAAGTGAATCCAGACCTGGTAGTACGCACTAAGGAGGGCGAAATTTACACCGTGAGGTACGAAGCGGTGAACGCGATGTTGCTCAACGAATTTCTAAAAGAGCATCGCATCGTGCAGGAACAAGGCGATATGATCGCGCGACAGCAAAAACAAATTGAAGCACTCACTGCGGGCCTACAGAAAGTCAGCGCGCAACTTGAGACGAATAACTCGGCGGCAACGGTCATAACCAGCCACTGAGATCATCAATTTCGGCGCAAAGTTGTCGCTGCGAGGGATTCGTTGCAGTTGCGTGCGCCGGCGGTCGCGCCCCGCCACTGACGTTGAAATTTCGTTGCGGCGGCTGATTGCGCGCGTTTGTTCAGGATATGGACCTTCCTCGTGATCCTGCAGCTTCACGTTATGATCACGTCGGTAAAGGCCTGCGCCGGAGCGATCTCGATCGCGATCCGATCAGACAAT
>DATARG010000260.1:0-2369 GCA_036264275.1 Candidatus Udaeobacter sp.
CCACGGATAACCTAGCGATTGAACAAATGTGGCAGTACCAGCAGGAGCGGGATCCTGGCCGGCGGCAAGATCCGGCAGAAGCGGTTTATCGCCGTCGTAGCAAAAACGAATTTCCACGCCTGCCTGCGCTTTTTCATGTAATGCCGCCGCCAATTGGGCGCGCAACGCGTCGCTGAAACGCATGTCGTAAACCGCGAAATCAAGAGTCTGTTTTGCGTCGCGAATGAACGCAGTCAGTCGCGTCATCACCTCATCGGCGGATTGTTCGCGCTCTGCTAAAAAGAACACAGAAACGTTATCCATTGAATGAGATCTTTGGTTGATTGGCGAAGGCTGACAATGTCACCCGCGCGACGCATACTACCTGGAAATGTTTGATCCGTCTGCCGACGAGATACGCGATTGGGGGAATTCCGTTACTCAATTTATGATCGAATATCTCGGCGGTGTTCGCGATCGCCCGGCCTATTGTCACACCTCTTCACGCGAGATTCGAAGCAGACTCGACCCGAAGCTTCCGATCAAAGGAACTGATTTTGATTCGCTGCTCAAAGTTTTTCGCGAAACGATCGTTCCATTCAGCCGTCAGAACGCGCATCCGCGGATGTTTGGGTATGTGCAGTCGCCAGGAACGCCAGTTGGTGCGTTCGCCGACCTGCTTGCTTCAACATTAAATGCCAATCTTACGATCTGGAGGTCGGCGCCGGCGCCGGTCGAACTCGAGCGCCTGACGATTGATTGGATCCGTGAGATACTGGGATTCCCTCCTGAAGCCGGCGGCCTTTTTGTCAGCGGCGGATCGATGGCCAATCTGGCCGCGCTCGCCGTGGCGCGGCAAACGAAGGATCACTCGTTAGGCCGATTGCGGATGTATGCGTCGAGCGCCATGCATTTCTCGATCATTAAGGCAGCAGCGCTTTTGGGAATCGGCCCGGGGAACGTGCAGCACGTGACGGTCGACGGACGCTTCAGAATGCAAATGGGCGATCTCGTGGCAAAAATCACTTCCGATCTGGAAGCCGGCTACGTTCCATTCTGCGTGGTAGGCAATGCCGGAACCGTCGACACCGGCGCCGTCGACCCGTTACACGAAATTCGAGAGATCGCGGACCGGTTCCAGCTCTGGATGCATGTAGACGGAAGTTACGGCGCGTTCGCCATCCTCGCGCAATCAGCAAGAGAATTGTTCGCAGGTATGGAGCACGCGGATTCGATCGCGTTGGATCCTCATAAATGGCTTTATCTGCCGGTAGACGTTGGCTGCGTAATTTACCGCGACCCGGATACCGCCCGGGCCGCGTTTGCTCACGAGGCTGAGTACACCCGGATGTTCGGTGAAGCAGCGGACGAAGCGTTTGTGTGCTGGGACTATGGCCCAGAATTATCCCGGCGTTTCCGCGCGCTCAAAGTATGGATGCTATTGAAAGGCGTGGGGCTCGATCGGTTGAGCGACGCGATCGAAAACAATATTGCGTGTGCGCGCCACCTTGAATCGATGGTCCAAGCCAGCGACGACTTCGAGATGGTCGCGCCTGTCGAGCTTTCGATTTTCTGTTTTCGTTATGTGCCGGTGCAGCTCAGAAATGAATCGGCTGAAGCGATCAACGCATTCAATGAACGCCTGTTGGTCGCTCTGCAGCGCGACGGCAGTTCATATCTCTCGAATACCACGCTCGGCGGTCGGTTCGCGTTGCGCGGTTGCGTATTGAACTATCGGACAACGTTGCGTGACATGGAGATTCTGCTCGATGACTTGCGACGCGTAGCAAAATCGTTACCGGCTTCTGCCTAGGAAAGGTCATCATTCAGGAAACAAGGAATCACATTCATCTGGAAGCCAAAAAACCATGAATTCTAAAGGATCCGACCCTGCTTAAATGAACCGCTTTTGCTCGTGCTGCCTAAGTCGCACCCGCACTCCAATGGAGTAAACAAGATAGTAGCCAATCAATCCGGCACCGATTGCCAGGGAAAGCTGCATGCCGGAGGCCACGATCACCCAATGCTGATCGCCAGGAGCGCTGCTGCTAAAGTGCGTGGCGCGCCACCACCCGTATACAACGCGTGTCGTGATCGCGAATACAATGATCAATGCGAGCCAGCGGCTCGGAGTATAGAAAAGCCCTTCGGATTGGCTTTCCCAACGAGTCAGTGCCAAACCGAGCAACCCAAGGATGGCTCCAACTAGCATTCCAATGGATGCGTATCGAAAGGCTGACCCGACCCAAAAGGAAAGCAGGAATGTGAAGGAGAGAAAGAAAACGGCAGACAAGCTGGTCATCCACAGATTTAGCGTTGCGACCCAATGCCGCGCTTGACGGCGGGCAGTGCCGGCGCGGTAGCGCAACGCAAGCGAAAGCAAAATCACA
>DATARG010000013.1:0-3043 GCA_036264275.1 Candidatus Udaeobacter sp.
CAGCCAAACTGACCGCGCGGACATTCGTCTTCGCGCTTTATTGATGAAGAGCGCACCCGCGTGAACATTGGACGCGACTCGATATTTCTGAATCGATTCCAGCGCAGGGAGCCCCACCGGGCAGACGCGTTCCTTGCGGCCCTTACCGAACACCCGCACCGATTCCGTGTAAGGATCAACGTCGGCCACATCCAGCGCGGCCAGCTCGCTCAGACGCAAGCCGCTGCTGTAAAACAATTCCATGATGGCGACATCGCGCAATGGCATCCATGACGGCGCAGATCGGCTCTTTGGCTCGCGGGTTGGCGCCATGAGGAGTTCATCCACCTGTTGCCGTGTGAGGACCAGTGGCAACTTTTTCTCCATCTTTGGCAGTTGCACTTCCCGGACCGGGTTATAATGCAGCCGTTTCCGAGCAGCGAGAAACTGATAGAAAGTGCGTAACGCCGAGAATTGCAGTCGAACGTACGAACGCGCGTTTCCACGTTTCATGAGCGCAAAGAGGTAATTACGAAAATCGTCGGCTGTGCACTTTTTCCACGACGTTTTGTTTTCCGCCCGAAAACTACCCAGCGCATGACGATAGGCTTTGAGCGTGCGCGGTGAAGCATTCCGCTCGTTCTCGAGATAACGCAGGAATTCCTCCGTGAGCGGTTCGCGAAGCGATGGTCTGCCGGTGGCCTGTGTCATCGAAAATGCCGAAGCACGAATGACGAATGACGAATGAAACCCGAAATCCGAATGACAAAATATGCCTGTAACCGTGAACGAGTGATTGAAATTCGCGCTTCGTGCTTCGTCATTAGTTCGTCATTCGACCTTCGGAATTCGTCATTCCATGTCATTCCGGTTTTTCCACTACATAGCGTAGGTCGGTCGGATTAGAGTGGCCGCTCATTTGGCTCCTAAAAATCGGGGGCGGGTTGGCCGAAATGAGCTCGTATCCTTTCAAGACGAACTCCGGATAAATGCCATTGCTGGCGGGCTCATAGACTTTGTCGCCACTGAAGTCGCCGTAAAGTTTGTATTCGTAATTATTGTCGCTGCCGAATTCGAGACGTTCCCGGTCCGGCGCAAGTTTCGCCTTCTCATTGAGCATCACCAACTCCGCAGTGCTCCATGGTTGCCCCGGTTTGCGAACGTAACCCCAGAATTTGTAATCGGGCTTGTAATAGCGCCGCCCGATATAATAATCGCCGGCAGGTTCGGCTGCGATCTGTTGCGACATCTCGACTCTCGCCTGCTGGATTCCTTGCGGGACTGTTTCGCAGCCGGCGAAAAACAGTGCGCCCAGCACCACGTTCGTGGCCAGAAAATACTGAACGGCGCGTCTCATCTAATGAACGGGCATCATTTACGCAGCTTTGCGCCCCGCGCAATTGCAAGGTGGGCAGGCCCAGGATCCGGCAATCAACTTTCTGATGCGAGATGAATTGCATTGCCGCGGGTGGGCCGCTAAAATTCTACGCAACATGTTCGAAGTTGAGATTTATGCGCGTGGCTTGCGCGAAATGGGAAACGTCCTGGAACTCGATCGGCAACTCGTGGAGATCGCCGGTCTGCGTTACAAGGTCGATACAAATCACGACATCGTTTACCTCGAGTTTGATGAACCAACTTTGAGCATCCGAGAAATTCGCGCGATTTTCGTCAAGCTTGGCCTTGAACCGCTGATCATCGGCGCGATTCCGCCCGAACTGCAGTCGCGAACAAAGACCGAACGGCTGGGCGTCTAGCGACGTAATCGGTGATTAGTGATCACAAGAAAACATTGCACCGCGCGCTCTTTGCCCGTTCACTGTCCAGTTATTTTTCATCGCTGCTTTTAGTATGGTCCGCTTCTTTAGCGCCCTCGGCGCGCCACTGCTTTCGTTTTTTCAATATCTCGGCGAACTTGTCCTGCTGGCTGCTGACACGTTTCGCTCCATTTTCACCCACAAGCTCCGGTGGAAATTGTTCCTCAACCAGATTGTTGAAGTGGGGTTACTTTCGCAGCTCGTCGTCATAATCACCGGCGCGTTCACAGGTGCCGTGTTTTCGGCACAAACATTTTTCCAATTTAACAAACTGGGAATGGGCTCAGCTGTCGGCGCGGTAGTTTCGGTGTCGCTCTGCCGCGAGCTTGCTCCGGTCTTAACTGCTCTGATGGTAGCCGGACGCGTCGGGGCCGCGATGTCGGCTGAGATCGGGACCATGAAAGTGACCGAGCAAATCGATGCCTTGCGCGCGCTTGCTGTTTATCCGGTTGATTACCTGGTGGTGCCGCGCGTGTTGGCCATGATGGTCTCAATGCCACTTCTGGTGGCGGAGTGCATCGCCGTGGGAATCGCAGCTGGTTATCTCGTTGCGATTTTCATGCTCGACATTAACGGCACTTACTACATGGCGAACATGGTGCGCTGGACGCGCAGTCGCGATATCATCATGGGTCTGTCAAAAGCATTCTGTTTCGGCATACTCATCGTATTCATCAGTTGCCAGAAAGGATTGGCCACTCGCGAGGGAGCAGTTGGCGTCGGTCGGGCCACCACTGAGGCGGTGGTGAACGCTTCGCTCGCGGTCCTGGTTTGCAATTTTTTCCTTACGATGATGTTCAACATTATTTACCCGGCGGGCTATCAATAAATGAAGCGACAGGGTTTTGGAGTAACGAATTGAAACAGGAGAGTTTAAAGTTGACATTTTGTGCGTTGCAATGATCGAGGCGCCGCCATCTCCAAAGCCATCTATTAAACCTCATCTGGTTCCGGGTAAGTCGTCGTCGATGATCGCGGTACGCGCATTGGCAAAAAAGATCGGACAACAGGAAATCTTGCGCGGTGTTAATCTCGAGGTGCGGACCGGTGAAACTCTTGCCATCATCGGACGGAGCGGCGGTGGCAAGAGCGTTTTGCTTAAACATCTCGTAGGATTGTTGGAACCAAATTCGGGAGAAATTTGGATCCAATGCCAAAACATCACTGGATTGACCGAACGCCAACTCTGAGAGATCCGCAAGAAAGTGGGAATTCTTTTCCAGGGCGGGGCGCTTTTCGATTCAATG
>DATARG010000061.1:0-5718 GCA_036264275.1 Candidatus Udaeobacter sp.
CGTGTCTACCACTACGCGTCATTACAAGCCGCCGAGGATAGCACGAATAACGAGTACCTCGCTCGCATCGGTCAGGTCCAGAATCTACTTACAAGGATCAGCGAGGCGGCGGCGTTTGTTGTTCCGGAAATTTTGGCGATCGATAATGAACGATTCGAGAAATTTCTTGCCGACCCGGTGCTAAGGCATTGGCGGATCAAGCTGCAGAAAATCCGACGAATGAGAGCGCATGTGCTTTCAATTCCCGAGGAACGTCTGCTCGCCCTGAGCAATGTCGCGCTCAGCGGCTACGACGACACATTTTCCCAGCTCACTGACGTGGATATGAAATTCGGCGTGCTCGTTGACGAGACCGGGCGCGAGCGACCACTCAGCCAAAGCTCATTCAGCTCGTTTTTGGTGAAGCGCGACTCTGAACTCCGCAAACGAGCTTTCCATCAATTTTACACTGAGTTTCGCGATCATCAGTACACGCTGGCTGCGTCGCTTGGGTATTCGGTGAAGGCGGACGTGTTTCAGGCAAGAGCACGGCATTATCCATCTGCGCTCGAGGCGGCGTTGTTTCCAGATGATGTGCCCGTCAATGTGTATGGCGGCCTGATTCAATCTGTCCGCGCGAATTTGAAACCATTGTTTCGATATTTCGATTTTCGCCGACGCGTCCTCAACTTGAAGGAGCTGCATCACTACGACACGTACGTTCCGCTTGTTCCGGAGATCCAGACAAGATTTACATTCGATGAAGCGATCGAAATGGTGTTAGACGCGCTAGCACCGCTGGGAAAGGAATACGTCGATGAGTTGGCGGAGGGTCTGCGCTCGAGACGTTGGTGCGATCGTTACGAAAACAAAGGCAAACGCAGCGGTGCCTTTTCATCCGGCAGTTACGGTGCGCCGCCATACATTCTCATGAACTATAAGCAGGATGTGTTCGCAGATGTGTACACGCTCGCGCACGAGGCAGGGCATTCAATGCACAGTTGGTTCTCGCAAAATTCGCAACTGTTTCAGGACTACGGGTATCCGATCTTCCTCGCGGAGGTCGCATCGACCTTCAATGAGGAATTGCTGACACATCATCTGCTTCGGACTGCGAACGATCCGAAGATGCGGGCTTACATCATCAACCGCGAAATCGATGATCTGCGCGGCACGCTATTCCGACAGACCATGTTTGCCGAATTCGAAAGAATCATTCACGCGATCGAGGAAAGCGGCGGTGCGCTGACACTCGACGTTTTCAAATCGGAATACCACAAGCTACTCGAAACTTATTTTGCTGAGAATTTCGTGCTCGATCCCGAGCTTGATCTGGAATGCCTTCGTATTCCGCATTTCTATCACGCATTCTACGTGTACAAGTACGCGACCGGAATCTCTGCTGCCGTAACGCTATCGCAGCGCGTGTTGGCCGGTGAGCCGGGGAGTGTGGAGGCTTACCTGGCGTTCTTACGTTCAGGCGGCTCCAAATTTCCACTCGAGACACTAAAGGCAGCAGGCGCGGATATGACTACACCCGCGCCGATCGAAAGCACGCTGAAGTTGTTCGAACGTCGGCTCGGAGAATTAGAAGAGCTATTGCTCTGAATCACGGCAACTGTGGTAGCAGCCGTGCCGCGCTGCACCGTAGATATCAGGCGGCACGTCCGCCACTACAAATTGCACGATGCAGCTCGATTCGGAAAAACTTCGCCAGCGAGTTAACCCGCTATTTCAGGAGAATTTTGACAAGCTTGGCGAACTCGGCGCCGCGGTTTCGGTTTGGCAAAACGGAAAACCAATTATCGATCTTTACGGCGGATTTCATGATGCGGGTCGCCAGAAACCGTGGACAACAGACACGCTTGTGCTGGTCTGGTCTGCAACGAAAGGAATTGGCAGCGCGTGTGTATTGCACGCGTTGCAACAACAGGAAATTGAGCTCAATCAGGCCGTCGCGAAGTTCTGGCCTGGCTTTGCTCAGGCAAACAAGGATAAGATCACGCTCGGGCAATTGCTTTCACATCAGGCCGGCCTTTGCGCTTTGGATCAGCGCGTTGACGTGCTCGATTACGACGCAGTCATTCGAGCGCTGGAAGCGCAGGTACCCTTGTGGCCGCCGGGAACTGAACACGGCTATCACGCGCGCACGTTTGGATTTCTTCTCGACGAACTCATCCGGCGGATAACTGGGAAAACGCTTTCGGATTATTGGCAGGAAAATTTTGCCCGACCGCTCGGACTCGACTTCTGGATCGGTTTGCCTGAACAGGAGAATTCGCGGGTGGCCACGATTTACGCTGCGAAAAGCGGCAAGCCGCCAGAGCCGGCCGAATTTTATCACGATCTTGTTACGCCCGGTACATTGGCGAGAAAGACATTTACGTCGCCTTATGGATTGAATGTCATCAGCAAAATGAATGATCCGCAAATCCGAGCGCACCCGAATGTTTCCTTCGGCGGGATTGGGAGCGCGCCAGCACTTGCTAAATTCTATTCCGTTCTTGCCAACAGCGGTGAATTGAATGGGCAGACTTTCTTTTCACAAGCAACAATCGAACGGATGACAACAACATTTTCGGACGGCATCGACCGCGTTTTTCGAATCCCTACCGCATTCTCGGCCGGTTTCATGAAGAACTCACGACGTGCAGCGCGCGGGATGTTCGGACTATCCACAACATCCTTCGGACACCCCGGAGCCGGCGGGAGTCACGCTTTTGCCGATCCGGAAAATAAAATCGCGTTCGCGTACGTAATGAACCAAATGGAACAATCGGTTCTGCCTAACGAAAAATCATTGCGATTAGTGGACGCGGTTTATAGCTAAGGACCATTGCTCTGTCCTCCATGTTGCATCGCCATCACGACGATGCGCTGAATCGAACATCTGGTTGCACGCCGTTCGCCGCCGCCGCGGACGCCAGCTGTTAAATCCAGCTCTTTACCTCCCAGGTCCTCCGTCTTTTCGGTTGTTCCACTCAGTGACATCCGTGCAATCCGCAATCTCTCCGCTTTAACGCTTTAACGCAGCAAAGCCAACTTCCCGCGTAACCTCGCGTCCGCTTCTACGCACTACTTCAAATGAAAGGCCAGAAGTGAGTTCTCAATGACGAGAGGTCACGGAAGGCCAAAACAATGAAAGCAAATTCAGTAATATGAAAAATCGAAACAACGTATTAACAACCCTGTTGTTTGTGGTTGCCTTAGCGCTCACGCTAAACATCCAAGCGGCCCCGCGACCTGATGGTGGTCCTGCCAGCTTGGCTAACGACCGCGTCAGTGCAAGCCCTGACGGTGAAAATCGTCCAGTGATCACAATTCATAGCACGGATAATGTCACCCGGGGAAAGATCGGATCATTCGTTCTGAACATGAAACCTCTGATCTTCGGCGGAATGTACGTAAACTTCTCGCTCAGCGGCAGCGCTGTCGCAGGAGTTGATTACATCCAGCCTCTATCCCCTGCCTACATCGTACAATCCGGCTACGGAACAATCCTAGTCCAAACGTTGCCTGACCCCAGAGGATCAGCCAACCGTCAATCGTACAGCGTTGTGGTAACCCTGGAACCTGGCGCAGGCTATGCATTAGGAATACCTAATTCAGCCACAATGTGGATTAAGCCTTGACGGTGATTCTGGGACAGATGCCAGAAACGGCGGCGCTGCGCTTCCGCGGAAATTTTGGCGGTGGCGTAGCGTCGCTAGCCGTTGCGTCTAACCTAGAGAAGTTCGTTTCGGGTCACAGCTGACACCACACTTTTGGGTCGCCTCAGCGACCGCTCCGCCAAATCCGTGACATCGCCCAATCCGCGCAGTTGGTCTGTATTCTGGTTTTTCCGCGTAAGTTCGGCATTTATTACCATGGCGACATGATTGCCGCGGTCAGCTAGGCAGTTTCCTGTTGGTGCGGGTGGCGCATTAGGTAAACATCTTCAATCAGCCTGTAATCATTCACCGACAACGGTAACGAAAACCTTTCGTCGGTGCGGTGCGCGGCGATGTTCGAACAAGAAAATGCCTTGCCAAGTGCCGAGCTGCATTTTTCCGTCCACAATCGGCACGGTCTCGCTGGTGCGCGTCAGAACCATGCGGATATGTGATGGCATGTCGTCGTTGCCTTCGGAATCGTGCGTGAAGTAATCGGCATCTTCCGGCACGAGACGGTCGAAGAACTCTTCCAAATCACGTCGTGCAGTTGGATCGGCATTTTCCATGATGACCATGCTGCAGCTGGTGTGCTGAACGAAAACAGTGATTGTTCCGTTTTGGGTATCGCACTTGCGCATCTTCGACTCAATCTGATCGGTGATTTCGTAAAGTCCCTTGCCATGGGTGCGCACTTCGAATTGGTCGTGATGCACATGCATGCCAGGTCACGCTATTTCAGTGTGGTGATCGGAGCAAAACAAAGAGCGGAGATCTCTTGCCCGCCGTTCCTTGATCAATGGTCACCGTGCGTTGATGTCTATGCCGGCTAATGGCCTATTTAGGTTGATGCAAAACGATATCGAGCGCGTGCTGTTTGACGAGCCGGCAATTCAGAAACGTCTCGAAGAAATCGCTGCGCAAATCACCACAGATTACTCGGACCGCGAACTGACCGTAGTCGCAATTCTAACCGGGAGCCTGATGTTCATGTCGGATCTGCTGCGCCGAATTCCACTTCCCTTGAGATTGGATTGCCTGAGCGTGCAGAGTTACCACGGAAAAATGAAGGCAAGCGGGAATGTGATCTTCAAACAATTGGCCGTTCCCGATGTCGCCGTCCGAGACGTTTTGATTCTGGACGATATTCTGGATACCGGCCGCACGCTCGCGGCCGTTCGCAAAACACTGGAGGCGGCCAAACCCCGCAGCACTCGAATCTGTGTGCTGCTAAGCAAAAGGAAACAACGCGTGCGCGGTGTTGATGTGGATTACATCGGCTTCGAAATCGAGGATGAATTTGTTGTAGGCTACGGGCTCGACTTCATGGAGCAATATCGCAACCTGCCGTACATCGGCGTGCTCAAAAAGGAATTGCTGGAGCAATCAGACCAATGAACGTTCGAGTGCAGTTCTACGCACAGTTGCGTAAGCTTATTGGAGTTGAAGAGCTAAATCTTGAGCTTCCAAAAGGCGCGACTGTTCGCGAATTACTAGAGCAAGTCTATGCGCAACAACCAATACTTCGTGCGCATGATAAAAGCATCCTAATTGGAGCTGGCTTGGAATTTGTGGATCGCAATTACAAGCTGAATCCGGGAGAGGAAATCGCGATCATGCCCCCGGTGCAAGGCGGTTGAGTGCGAGAGCGGGGCTGCATCGTTAGGCCGACACGGTGTCGCTCGTGCCGCGTTTCAATGGGCAGATGCCGCGCTTCTTTGAAGAGGCGACGAAGTCCAGGAATTCGCGTGCTGGTGCGCTAAACGTGATCGTCCGGGCTTTTTCGAGAGCCTGCGATGTGTTTAGTCCGCTTTGATAGATCAGTTTGAATGCCTCCTTGATTTCGTCTCGATCCTTGGCGCTGAGTCCAGCGCGACGCATTCCGACTATATTCAGTCCAAACACGCAATTGCGCTCCGCAGCTATTACAAATGGCGGCAGATCTTTCCCGAACGCCGAACTGCCCTGCACCATCACCAGCCGCCCAATGTGCATGAACTGGTGAAAGGTTGATCCGCCGCCGAGAAAAGCGCTGTCATCCACGCGAACGTAACCGGCGAGCAAACAATTGTTCGCAATCACAACGTTG
>DATARG010000282.1:0-4799 GCA_036264275.1 Candidatus Udaeobacter sp.
AGCCGCTGCCGCGGGGAAACCAGGCGATGCCGGCGGCGAGGACGACGGCGAGGAACACTATGGCTGTTGCGAGGCTGAATCGGATACCCTCGATGAAATCACTATCGGCAACGGACAGGATCGCCGTCTGCGTAGCGCGGTTGAGATGTTTGATCGGCCGGCCGGGGCCGATCTCGGCAGAGTAAGCGTGGGGATTCGCGTTCCCGATGATCGTATCGGCGACTTCCTTGCGCTCGGTCGGATTCGGAAGCGCGTCGGAGAGGTGGGCGCTGAGCGTGGTCGTTAGTGTTGCGGCGAGGATCGAGCCAAGAACGGCAAACCCGACGGTGGAACCAAGCGCGCGCTGTGCGCTCATGATGCCCGATGCCATTCCCGCGCGCTCGGCCGGGACCGTAGTCATTGCGAGCGAGGTGATCGGCGTCAGGCATAACCCGGCTCCCACGCCGACGAAGGCAAGACCGATGACGACTACGGCGGTACTTACCTGCAGTCCCGCGATCAGAACAGCGAACCCGACGATCTGTGACGCGATGCCAAGGAGAATCAGCCGCCGTGAGCAGATCACTCCCACGAGTTTCCCAGCCGTTAGCGACACAATCATGAGGCTCATGCTGTATGGCAACAGGAGGAATCCCGCATCCGTCGGCGAGAAACCGCGCACGTTCTGCATGTACTGCGTGATCACGAGCAACATCCCGTATGCGGCGAACAAAACAGCGAAGATCGTGATGATCGCGAGCGAGTAAGTGCGGTCGGTGAACAGCTTGAGGTCCATCATGGGGTCCGCGTTCCTGCGTTCGGCGAAGATAAATGCCGCCAGCGTTGCAAAGGCGACCGCGAACAGCGTCATGATCTTCCCCGAGAGCCAGCCCGCATGCGGACCTTCAATCACGGCAAACGCGAAAGCGCCGACCGAGATCATGAATAGAAGCTGCCCGGGGATATCGAACGTGCGGGGACGTTCGTCCCGTGATTCCACTACAAAGCGCCATGTCAAGGCCATGGCGACGAGCCCGACGGGAACATTGACCATGAATATCGAGCGCCAGCCAGTCCCCTGCACCATGAAGCCGCCTAACGTCGGCCCGATTGCGATGGCGGTGCTCGCAATTGCGGTCCAGATGCCGATCGCCCAGCTTTTCAACTTCGGATCGGGGAATGCCGCGCTGACGAGCGCGAGCGACGTTACGTTGACGGTCGCCGCTGCAACTCCCTGGATCGCGCGCGCGAAGTTGAGTGCTTCGACCGAGGACGCCATGCCGCACGCCGCGGAGGCTACCGTGAAGAGAGCGATACCGAAAAGGTAGAGCTTGCGGCGGCCGTAGATATCCGCTGCGGTCCCGGATGACATGATGGCGATCGTCATTCCAAGACTGTACGCCGTGACGACCCACTGCAGGCCTGCCTCGCCCACCTTGAAGTCCAACTGGATGGCGGGTAACGCGACGTTCACGATCAACGCGTCCAGATAGATCATAAAGAGACCGAGACTCGTGGCCGCAAGTGTAAAGCGCTGCGTCTTGGTCATTGGGCGCTCAGAAGTTTGTTGCAGACAACAGTTAGGGGCCAGCGCGTGATGGTTTTTATGAGTTCCAAAAAGAGCACCAGACGGTTCAAGAACTGAAAAAGCAAGTTGTAGAACTGACTACGGACCTGCAGAAAGTGAACGCACAGCTTGAAGTGAGCAAGTTCGTGTCACACGTCGCGGAGAACAATCCGTCGAGAAGCGGGAAAGTCCTTTCTTTTTTCGTTAGCTCAGCCTCATTAAGCCATGATTAAGTTTCTTCTCGGTGTTGTCGTTGGAATCGGGCTGGTTGTGCTGGCCAGCTATCTCTTTGTGAAGGGTGGGGGAGTTTTTATGGGAACGGACGCCAAACCGTTGCCTTTCGAGGACAGCATTGCGGACGCGGCTATTCGCGCGTCGATTGGCAAGAGTGCAAACGATGAATCGCCGTTACCGGCTGACGGGACCAATCTTCTGGCGGGCGCCAAAATATATATGCAGGCTTGTGCAGGGTGTCACGGACGGCTGGATCAGGCGTCGGGCGGCTCGAAGAGTTTTTATCCGCGTCCGCCACACTTGCTTCCGCCAGGTACGGGCGTAACCGACGATCCTGTAGGTGCCACTCACTGGGTGGTCGAAAACGGGGTCCGTTTCAGCGCCATGCCGCGGTTCGACAAGAAGATGAGCGACACCGAGATTTGGCAGGTAAGTCTTTTGCTGCGGAACGCGAACAAGTTACCGGATTCGGTCAAGGAATCGCTGCGTCAACCGGAACAGCAGTGAAATATTCTTTCTCGATGTGGATTGCTAGCTGAGCGTTCGCAGCCCGCGCGAAGCGTAGGTACACTGGAGCGATGCGCACGGCGTGGAAAAAGATTCGCTACCGGCTGGAGTGGCTGGGGCTCAAATCCGCCACGAAATTCGTTCCGCTTTTATCGCGCAAAGCTTGTTATCGGCTGGCTCTTTTGCTCGGCTCGCTCGCCGCCATGCTCGATCGCCGGGGCCGGCGTGTTGCACTGAGTAATTTGCAAGTGGCTTTTGGCGATGAGATTTCAAGCGCGCGCCGCGCGCAGATCGTGCGTGAATCCTATCAACATTTTGCTCGCACCATGCTCGATTTCTTTTGGAGCCCGCGCCTAACGAGTCAAAATTTCTCGCGTTATGTTGAGTTCGAGAATCGCGAAAGATGGGATGAGGAAAACACGCGCCCGGGCAAGCCGGTCATTGTCGGTTGCTATCATTACAGCAACTTCGAATGGCTCAGCATTGTCTCGGCTTTCGCCGGTCTCGAAGGTGTGGTCATCGCGCAGCAATTCAAGAATCCACTGCTCGATCCAATCTTTTCGAAATTGCGTCAGAGAAGCGGCCATCGCGTTGCGGCCCGCAAAGGCGCTGTGATGCATCTGTATCGGGCCCTCCGCCGCGGCGAACGCTTCGCGTTGCTCGTCGATCTGACAATTTCGGCGAAACTTCCGACTGTGGCGATCAAGTGCTTCGGGCTTGAACGCTGTGTCACCTTTGCTCACGTGTGGCTGCACCAGCGCACGGGCGCGGCAATCATCAACGTGCATTGCGAGCCGCTGCGCGGCGGGCGTTACCGCGTGGTTTTTCATCCCCGGATTGAATTTCCCGCGGGCGCTTCGCTTCAGGAAATGGCTCAAGCTTGCTGGGACCAGTTCGAGCCGGTGGTCCGGAAAAATCCCGCTCCCTGGCTCTGGATGTACAAGCATTTCCGTTACCGCCCGGTGGCGGCAAATCCGGCGGCTTATCCATTTTACGCGAATATTTCGCAGGATTTCGAGCGCCGTCTCGATGAAGGCGCGCGCAAACTTCCGCCGATGACTTCGAAAGTGAAGCTGTCCGTGGTGACGCGGGTATAACGCAACTTAATGTCAGGCGAAGATCCGTAAGTACCTACAAACTTCGCGGCAACCAAACGGCCGAACGTTTTCACGTCCGGCCGCTTTCAGCTGAAGCTGTTGCCGCCAGCAGATTCCGTCGCATCCGCTGAAATTCGGCGCCTACGACTTATCGTAAAACAAGGTGCTGGTTACTTTCTCACCCTTGGAGTTCGTCGTCGTGTTTGTGACGGTACGGGTTTTTCCGTCCGGTGCGACGACGACCTTTCCGTCACCGACGACTTTGCCGTCCTTTTTGCTAATCATCTCAATCGTATCGTCGCCGGTTTGTTTGAAGGAGCGACTATCTGCCAGGCGATCCCCCGTGACCGGATAATCTTTGCCATCCAGCTTGCCCGTCCACACGCTGTGCGTTTTCTTACCGGCAGCATCAACTCCGTCGACGGTGCATTTCTCCTTATCGCCGGTTTTCTCCCACACGACGGTCGCGGGTTTGCCTGCGCCTTCGCCGAACTTCGACTTGCTTTCGTCCAATTTCCACGTTCCCAAGGTTGGGTTGCCCGCGAAACACATTCCACCCGCCGCGACTGAAAGCAGCAGGGCTAAACCGATTGTTTTTGTTTTCATATTTAGATTTTCAGACTCTTATTGTTTTGGCGCTGGATCCGCTCCGAAGTTTGCGTGGACCAACATCCATTTGTTGTCTTTTTTCACAAACACGCGCGTCGATTTTGCGCGGATTGGTGTCGTCTTTCCGTCCTTGTCCTGGGTAAGGCCGGCATAGTTGTAAGTCAGGATGGCAATATTCCCGTTATATACCTGTACTTTGGGATTAGCCATTTCCGCCCCGATGGTCTTACCTGAATTTTTTCCCGCAGCCTCCGCCAGCCGCGAATTCATCACCTTCCCATCGAGACGCGTGGCGTAATCGCCGTTGAACTCGGTGTAATCATCCGACATATCCTTCGACTGTTCAGAGACGTTTGTCGGATCTTTGATTTCCGCTGCCCATTGCGCTTTCGTCATTGCAATAACGGCATCGGATGTTGCCTGGTCGGCTTGCTGAGCCGAGGCGTTCATCGTGAAAGCCCAGCAACAGGCAGACGCGACTAATGCTAACATTAATTTGTTCATTTATATTTCCTCCGGGAAAACCCGTGTGTTGAGCTGACCACGCTCAATGTTGAGACCGCAGCGGACAACGGTCTTGTTAGCTATTGCCGCCGAACCGGCTGAGAAGCCGGATGCTCGCTTGCTTGCGTTAGGCCGCAGTAGGCCGGGAACATTGCTAAGTCAATGTATTTCGCCGTGCCATCCGAAAACGATATCCACTGCTTGTGAAAGAATAACTTATATCATTAGGTAATTGGCAGCGCGGCTGTATGCTGGGCAACAAATCGCAGCGTCAATCGATCGCGCAGGTGTGCGGCCTTTCC
>DATARG010000094.1:0-5805 GCA_036264275.1 Candidatus Udaeobacter sp.
CAGACGCCTCCAAAAGCGAGAGAGTGCGCGCACCGATTAATGCCGGCAACACCGTCGCGGCGCGTACTCGACGATTTTTGATTGCGCGCGAATACTCCATTCCAGACGCAAGGCGTGCCTTCGCTTTATCCAGCCATGTTCCGTAGATCGGCTGGAAGCGTTTCGATTCGGCGAGGATCTGTGATGGAGCCAGGTGCGCTACGTTCAATTCGTGTTCCGGGAAATAACATCTGCCCGCTCGCAGATCGGAACCGACATCGCGCAACACATTGATCAATTGAAGCGCCATGCCATACCGTTTCCCAAGCGCAAGCATTTCATCTTCGGTTCGGCTAGAGAATCGGAAAACGTGCCGGAAACAGAGTCGCGTCCAAAATTCACCAACACAACCTGCAACAAGATAGGTATATTTATCGAGATCTGCAGCAGTACTGAGCGCCCGAATCTCCTCCGAATTATCGAAGCGTTGTAGATCGAGCATCTGGCCACGCGTAATTTTTTCGAGCACGATGCGAATGTCGTTGCGATCCGCGTGCTCCATTCCTTCAAGGCAAGCCAGATAAGTCCGGAGTGATTGGAGAAGTCGTCGTTCGCGCGCGTTTTCCTGAAGCGAAACAAAAGACGCGGTCATCTCCGCGACGACATCACGGGAATCTGTGCCTTGGATGCTGTTGGAAAGCAGCTTCAAGGTTTCCGTTCGCACGCTCGCGGAGATCTGTGCCGTATCGGCAACGGTATCGGTTGTTCGGGCGAGTAGATACGCCAGCGCGATCGGATCGCGTAATTGCGTCGGTAAAAATCGGATAGACAGGTAAAACGAACGCGAGACGGAGCGCAGAATTTCAGCGTCCAATGTTTTTTACCTCTATTCGATTGGTAGCCGAGTTACCGAGGCCGATCTGGCTGGCGAAATCGATGTAGGTTGCCACTGGACCCACAGGCCTAAGACTTTCAGGCTTCCTCCATTCTTGCAATTTTTTCAATGCGATGGCGTCCAGAGCCACGGGGTCTTTGCTCGCATACAAGGTCGCGTGGTGTACAGCGTAGTTCGGCTGTGGTTGCGGGCCACCAGCATATTGCGCGATGAGGCCGTCCATCAGATTGAACACGACTTTGTTTGCGATGATGGGGTTAGCATAAATCTCCGCGAGACTTTCCGCGCCGAACCGCGAGCCCTGGGCAAACCTGCGCCAGTTGTCGATGTTGGGGATGGTCATGTTGTAAATGCAACCCGCGATACCATTCGTTTCACTGACGCTCATCACAGGCACGTTGATGACTTTGTCTACGTCGTTTGAGATGATCTTCGAAAAATGACTTACGTTGCTCGTAGCGTCGGCGTCGGCCACGATCGGCATCCTCCCTGTGTCGCCGATATACTCGAAATCGCCCCACACCAGTTTTCCGACCACGGGAGCGGATTGCACTGCTTTCGCGTCATACCCATCGTGCGGCGCGATCGCCTTCACCTGGAAACCATCAACCGCCGACCGATATCCGGCTTCTTTGCTTCCGCCAACCGAGCGATCCCAAACGACAATACTACTGCGGGGATGACCCGCCGCCGCCAACCCATCCACAATCGCGTTTACAATGTCATGATGCGTTGTGAAGAGTTCGCCACCCGCCGCCGAAATCTTGATACCAATCCGCTCACCGGGAGAAATCAGCGATCCCCATGCTCGGGCCACGTCAGGCTGGCCCGTCACCGCCATGACCAGGCGATTCACCATTTCGCGCACGACGTGTGGGTTCGTCTTGTACTGCTTGATTGAATCGGGATTGCGCACCGCGTACACGACTGAGGGCGTAGGCGCTGGTTGCTGGCCTTGTGCCAGCCCGGACGAAATGGCACAAAATAAAATGAGACCTACGTTTCGATTCAGCATGATAGCGCGAACGTCAGACGGATTTTATGGGTAACGGCGCGAATCACAACTGCGTGGGAACAACCGCCAGACCTGTCGGGCGATTCTCTGAAACGCCAACCAAAGGCACAACGTCCCACACAGACGGCCTGCAATTTTCGCGCGAATCGATTGACCAAGTTCGCCACATCTATCTTCACATCCCCTTCTGCGCTCGCATTTGTCCCTATTGCGCCTTTTACAAAGAGTTGCTGGATCCTTCGCAGACCTGGCGATTTTGTGAAGCGCTCCTGCGCGAACTGAGCGACCGCCTTGTCCCATCGACGATTTATTTCGGCGGCGGCACGCCCACGGCACTCAATATTGGGCAACTGGAACTATTGTTGGGGGGATTGCGCGAAAGGCTCGACCTATCGCAATTAGTTGAATGGACGATAGAAGCAAATCCGGGAAGCGTCTCAGCGCGAAAGGCAACCGTCCTGAAGAGATTCGGAGTTAATCGGATCAGCCTCGGCGTTCAGTCCTGGGATGACGAACTGTTGAAACTGCTCGGACGCGAGCACAACGCGGAGCAGGCCGTGGAATCGTTTCTGATTTTGCGCGACGCAGGTTTCACAAATATCAACGTCGATCTGATGTTCGGTTTGCCAGGCCAAACTGTTGACCAATGGCGCACTACTCTGGGGAAAACAATCGCGCTCCGACCCGAACATGTTTCGACTTACTGCCTGACTTACGAAGAAGACACGGAATTTTTCCTTCGCCACGCGCGTGGCGAATTTCGCCAGGATGCGGACGCGGACGCAGAATTCTTCGAGATGACAATGGCTATTCTGGAAGATGCCGGATACTGCCATTACGAAATCTCCAATTACGCGCGTCCCGGTTTCGAATCACTTCACAACGGCGCGTACTGGTTGGGCGAAGACTATCTGGGAATCGGACCGAGCGCGGTCTCCACAATCGGCATGCAGCGATGGCAAAATGTCTGCGATTATCGCGCGTACATCGAGCGTGTTTTTTCCGGCCCGGCTCCGCGTGGATCTTGCGAAAATCTCACAGATCAGATGAAACGCATCGAACGCATCGCGCTCGGGTTGCGCACGCGCGATGGCATTTCCGTCTCGGACCTGAAAGGATTCGCGCAAAAAACAGATGAGCTTCTCGCGCTGGGGTTGCTCCGACAATTGAATGGTAATTTCGTACTGACTCGTAGAGGTAAGGCTCTCGCCGATTCCGTCGTCGAAGCGTTTCTTTAGGAGTATCTCACCTAACCACTGGCAGCGGCTAGTAGATGTCGTTGTCTGAAGTGTAGCCGGAATCGCCGCGGATTGAACGCAAACGGGCACGACTGCCCCATTCGGACTCAGGCCGATTGATCTGGCCGACGGTAATTTTGACCAGCCACGGCGCCGCAGCCAACGCACCGATGGCCAATAACGTGAGTGCAGTTGCCTGACGCACTGGAGGCTTGATTTTGTCCGCGATCAAGATTCCCAACCCTAATCCGATTGCTGTCCGAGTGAGGACGAGTAACGGCGCAACGGGAAGGTCTTCAGAACTTTTTGAAATGGATATGAGGGAAGACATCGCCTACCATATACGTCGCGTTTTGGAAAAATAAACGGCAATTTTCGTGACGCGATCTTCCCTGCACCGCCATGCCTGATTCAATGTATGCGCTTATCCTCGCCGGCGGCAGTGGCGAACGATTTTGGCCGTTGAGCAGGCGCGCGCGCCCAAAACAACTGTTAGGTCTAATCTCAAAAAAAACTTTACTGGAAGAAACTCTGGCGCGCCTCGAGGGACTCATTCCGTCTGAACGCATTCTGATTCTGACCAACACAGAACAGGAAAGCGCTGTTCGTAAGTTGCTCGGGAATTTTCCGAAGGAGAACATTTTGGCTGAGCCGGCGAAGCGCGACACTGCTGCCGCAATCGCGCTCGGGACAGGCTGGGTGGCAGTGCGCGATCATGCAGCGATCATGGTTGTCGTCCCAGCCGATCACGTCATTAACAATCGGGCGGCATTTCAAGAAACACTCGCACTTGCTGCGGATGCGGCCGACGAAACAAGCGAGCTTATTACCATCGGCATCAGGCCGACATGGGCGTGCCCCGGGTTCGGTTACATCGAGCACGGCAAGCCGGTGCGGTTGCGCAAGCGCCCTGACAATGAAGCAATTCATCGTGTCGTGCGCTTCCGTGAAAAACCAAATCCCGATCTGGCAGAATCGTTTTTACGCCGGCGAAATTTCCGCTGGAACGCAGGTATGTTTGTCTGGTCCGTGCCGACCGTGCTTCGCGAATTTAACCGTCACGCACCAGAGCTGGCTGATTTCATCTCACAGCTGCGCGCACCGGCAAATTTCGAAACAGTTTTGCGCGAACGCTTCAGCACATTGCCTCGCATCTCATTTGATTACGCGATCATGGAAAAAGCCGACCGCGTTCTTGTTGTGGAGGCCGGCTTTGATTGGGATGACATCGGGAGCTGGCACGCTTTGGCCAATTATTTCGAAAAAGACAAACGCGGCAACGCCACGAACGGTGTCATCACAGCTGTCGATTCCAGCAACAATATCGTTTTCCAAGAGAATGGAACCACGGTCGCGTTGCTCGGCGTCAACGATCTGATTGTTGTTCGTACGCGAGATGCTCTTTTGCTTTGTCATCGGCACGAAGCCGAACGAATCAAAGACTTGATCGGCAAGCTTCCGCCGGAACTGCAATGATAATTGAGCGCGGCGCGCCCTGCGGTCGCGCCCTACCAACAATATGAATCCAATCCTGGCTCTCGATTTTGGGCGGGCGCGCATTGGAGTAGCCATTTCCGATGAGCTCCAGTTGCTGGCACATCCGCTGGAGACTATTCCGGCAAATCAACAACCAGAAGCGCGCGTTGCAAAAATCGTTAACGAGAAAAATGTCGACCACGTTGTGGCTGGCATCCCGCGTCAGATGAACGGGAAGATCGGCACCGCGGCAACTGAGGTTCTCCGGTTTGTAGAGAAGTTACGCGCGATTCTCCCCTGCCCGATCGTGACCTGGGACGAGCGTCTCACGACCGTCGCAGCCCAGCGGGCTTTGCGTGATGCGGGTAAGAAAACTCGGCACACTCGGGGTTACGTGGATCAGGTGGCGGCGCAAATGATTTTGCAAAGCTACCTGGACCGCCGTGCGCACAACACACAACAGGAAAGTGGTCAGAGACAATAGAAAGCGATGCGAGGACGCATCGGACTCCTAAAGGCAATTCATGCGAAATTCATCGAAAGCGTTCGAACTGTTTTTCGCGAAAGCTCTGGGAGAGTGCACGCGTCCTCGCGTCGCTTTTACAAGAAACAAATGATTCGCTCGAAACTTCTGTAAACTCGCCATGTCGCGGAGACTGAAACTGATCGTCGCTTATGACGGCGCGCCGTTCGCTGGCTGGCAGAGCCAATCTCATCGCAACACGGTCCAGGATCACATCGAGCGCGCGTTTGAGCGAGTCACCGGCGATGTTGTGAGCATTCACGGCGCTGGACGAACGGACGCCGGTGTTCACGCCTTCGCACAATGCGCACACGTTGATATCTTAAATTTTTTGCCAACGGATCGTTGGATCAAAGCGCTTAATGCGCTACTCCCATCCTCTATTCGCGTGCTTCGCTGTCAATACGTGTCGAGAAATTTTCACGCGCGTCTTTCGGCAAAAGGAAAAGTTTATCGCTATAGAATCTGGACCGCACCCATTTTGCCTCCGTTCGAGTATCGCCGCGCCTGGCACATGGCGCGGCCACTCGACGTCGAAAGTTTGAAATCGGCAGCAAATCACTTTGTTGGCACTCATGACTTCGCCAATTTCGCTGCCAACCGCGGAAAACCCGAACGAAGCACGATCCGCACAATCAATTCCGTTCGTGTCCGGCCAAAGGGTCCGTGCGTCACGATC
>DATARG010000108.1:0-15356 GCA_036264275.1 Candidatus Udaeobacter sp.
TCATTCCATCGCGGTAAACATGACCCTGAATTTCCTCAAAAAACGCGGACGCCGATTTCAATTGAGTCTGGATGACGTCGACGCGAGCATCCAAAATGACAAGGAATTCATGGAGGCCACAGCGACGAGCAGTCCCGTGCGTGAAGCCGACCTCTCAGAGCTGCAGCGAAGATTGAACGAGGCCATGATGAAATTGTCTGAAGATCACAGAGCAGTTGTCACCATGTTCCATATTCAGGGGATGCCCCACGCAGAAATCAGTAAAATCTTGCGCGTTTCGGAAGGAACGGTACGTTCGAGGCTCTTTTACGCGAATCGGCAGTTGCAAAACTACCTGGACGAATTTCGGAAAAATCCTGTCTCGTAACGGCGGAAAAAAATGGACGAATTCAACGATACCGAAATCGCGAGGCTGCTTCGCTTGAAACGGTATGAGCAACCGCCGCCCGCTTATTTCGAAAATTTCCTCCACGAATTCCACCGTCGGCAACGCGATGAATTGCTGCGCCAGCCGCTTTGGCGCATTTGCCTCGAACGCGCTCACAATTTCATGTTGCAACTTGATGTGCGATCGCTGGCCTCGTATCCCACTGCTGTCGCTGCAGTGCTTGTTTGCGCAGCTATCTTTTCGTTAAAGGTTTATCAGCAACCCGAGACAGCTCGCGTCGCTAGCCAGAGTCCGCTCACTTTATCGGTACCAATGAATGCCGGACAAGAATGGAACCTTGCATCTCCGGTCTCCGCCCAGATCTTCAGGACGCAGCCGCTTCGCAGTCTTCGTGAAAGCGCCCAGACTCACTCAGCCGCCCCGCCACGCTACGTGCTCGACAGCGTCCCCGTGAGTTATGAGCCCACTTTCAGGTTTTAGGCGCCGCACGATCATCGCATCCGCGCTGGTTTTCTCCTTAGGAGCGGGCCTCGTTTTCGCCCAGGAGCAATCCGCCGCGACCATCAGCCACCAGGTCCGGGAGCTTTTCGAACGGACCGCCAAGGCGATCGTTAAGATTCACGGCGTCGATGAGCATAGCGAGATTTGCGGCACCGGATTTTTCGTCGATCCGACCGGAACACTTTACACGGCGTACACCGTCGGAGGCGAAGCGGGCAATTTTACAGTCGAATTCGGCGGTAAAAAATATCGAGCACGCCAGCTCGTGGCAGACGTTCGCAGCGGAACGGCCATTTTGAAAGTGGACGAGACCACGCCGGCGCTGGCAATTGGGAAATCGGAGGAGCTCGAACTCGCGACTCCTGTGATATCGATCGGTTATCCTCTGGATTTACCGAAGACGCCGAACTTCGGAATGATCGCCGGCTTCGACCGAAAATGCCTCGGCCGATATTTCTCAACTATCCATTTACGGGTTAACGCTCCGACGCAGCGCGGCGAGGCTGGCGCCCCGCTGTTGAACATGAAGGGGGAAGTCGTTGGAATCGTCGTTAGCGGTCTGGAAAATAATTCCGCCTGTTACGCTGTGCCCATCGAGGCTGCAGAGAAAATTCGCAGCGACTTTGTTCGTTTCGGCGAGGCCCGACACGGCTGGATCGGAGTAAACAATGTTTCGCCCGCGTCACACGAAGTCGAAGGCTCTCGAGCGATGGTAACGCAGGTCGGCGAGGACGGGCCGGCGGCACACGCCGGGCTTAAAGAAGGCGATGTGCTGCTAGAAGTGGGCAAGAAAAAGATAAGCGACCCCGAAGATGTATTTGACGCGTCGTTCTATATCACTGCCGGAGACAGCGTCCCAATCACCGTGATGCGTGGAAATGAGAAAATGACTTTCCAGGTGCAAGCAGCAATGCATCCGGCCAGCAAGACTGGCGTGTTGCTTGCCTCACCGGGCGCAATTCCCGGTGTCATTCCGTGGTCGCTCGACGAAGACGAAGAGACCGTGCCTTTGCCCTAGCGTTCGCGTGCGCGAGCGAGCCGAATGGGCGTGACACACTGATTCGCGGTGTCGTGAAGTTCGGTGCTTGGTTTTAGGTTAGAGTCGGACTATTGGCGTCTTAGTATTCATGTTTTCCAGGGGACGCTTAGGCTGTGGCGCGCTTTTGCAAAAATCCCGCCGTTTTGCAGCAAATTTGTGCTTAACACTGGAAAAAGACCGTAGAATTTTCAGCGACCTGCAGAGCAATCAGATTTGATTGACAACGAAAAACTTTTTTCGCAAAACAAGAATCATCACAAATATACAGACTAAATGATCGAGGAACCGGATCTTGTTCTCGCCTTTCGGAAGTTGGCCTGGACTTCGCGATTCCCCTCTTCCTGGCTCTGCGATCCCCCCGACGGGTAACGCCTAATACTTCGCCACGGTTCCAATGAGTTGGGTCACCGCCGTCTGGTCAATGAATGCCGCAGCGTGTTTAACGCTGTCGGGATTTTACTTTGCGGTTTGGTGCAAACAGCGCCAGACCCCGATGTATTTGGTGTTTTCCTGTAGCGCGATCGCTGCGGCGGCGATCTCTGTATTCGAACTCTGGATGCTGAATTCCACGACAGTAGATCAATACGAACAGTTGGTACGCTGGATACATGTGCCCACGTGGGTGCTCACGCTGTCGTTTGTGGCTTTCGTCCGACTTTATCTACACGCCGGACGACTCTGGCTGGTCTGGAGTATCTACGCCCTGCGGACAGTGGTGCTGATCGTCAATTTCATTTTTCCGGTAGGTATCAATTTCACCGCGGTTACAGACATCCGCCAGTTTTCGTGGGGTGGGCAGATGGTCTCAGTTCCCGTCGGGACTCAGAATCCGTGGGGTTTGCTTAGTACCATTAGTTTGCTTTTGTTACTTATATTCTCGGTAGACGCCGCAATTACAGTGTGGCGGAGCGGCGATCGGCGACGGGCACTGCTGATCGGCGGGAGTATGATCTTCGGCGCGATCCTGGCGTGGCATGTCCCATTGGTGATCTGGGGAGTGATTGACGTGCCCTTTTTCCTCGGCTTCACATATACGGCCATTGTGGCTACGATGGGTTATGAGTTGAGTAACGATCTCGCTCGAGTAGCGGGTCTGGCGCGCGAATTGGAAATCAGCGAGAAAAGGCTCAACCTGGCCGCCGACTCCGCCGATCTTGGAATGTGGGAGTGGGACATTGCGCGTGATGAAATTTGGATCACTGACAAAGGCCGTGCTCTTCTCGGCTTCGACCCCTCCGAGAGAATCAATCGCGATCGTTTCCTGAGTGTGATGCATCCTGAGGACCGCGATTCGGTCCTCCAGACCTTGGAGAACTCTATGCGCGCCGGAGCACAATACGAATCTGAGTACCGAATGATGCTTCCAAATGGGCAATTGCGCTGGATGACCGGGCGCGGGCACGTCGAGTTCAACCGCAACGGTCAGCCGGTTCGAATGCGCGGTGCGTCACTCGACATAACCAAGCGCAAGCAGGCCGAAGACCAGTTTCGTCTCGTAGTCGAGGCAGCACCCAGCGCCATGATCATGGTTAACACCGAAGGCCAGATCGCCTTGGTAAACACGCAGGCCGAGGCTGTCTTCGGTTACTCGCGCGAGGAGCTCATTGGCCATCCTCTCGAAATGCTTGTTCCCGAGCGATTCGGGTCTCACCACATGGACTATCGACACGGTTATTTTGGTGACGCGCGCGCTCGACCGATGGGCGCCGGGCGGGAGCTCTTTGGACTACGCAAAGATGGCAGCGAGGTTCCAATCGAAATCGGTCTTAACCCAATTCACACGTCTGAAGGATTGTTCGTGTTGGCGTCCGTTATTGATATCAGCGAGCGAAAACAGGCAGAACTGGATGCTGCGCGTCGGCGCAACGAGATGGCGCATCTCTCGCGCGTGACGACGCTGGGCGAACTTTCTGGATCGCTTGCGCACGAGCTTAATCTGCCGCTCGGTTCCATTCTCAGCAACGCACAGGCTGCGCAACGGATCCTCGCAAACGGCGATGCCAACCTTCCCGAGGTGCGGGAAATTCTTGGTGACATTGTAAGCGAAGACAAGCGCGCCGCAGAAGTCATCCGCCGGTTGCGCCTGTGGTTGAAAAAAGGCGAAGTGCAACAGCATCCCGTTCGTATCAACAAAGTCGTGCAGGATGTCTTGAAGCTGATCCGTAGCGATCTCATAAATCAACAGGTTACCGTGCACACTGAACTTGCTCGGAATTTACCCACCGTCACCGGCGACCCGGTGCAGCTTCAGCAGGTTTTGGTGAATTTGATGGTCAATGCTTGTGACGCGATGGCCGATTGCAACGCTCCTGAGCGCCGGCTGCTCATTCGTACTGCAATCGAGGACGGCAGCAGCGCAGTTATTGTATCCGTCACCGACTGCGGCGGCAGCATCCCGGAGAAAAAAATGGAGGAAATTTTTGAGCCTTTCTTCACCACGAAAGAAAAGGGGATGGGCCTCGGCCTTTCGGTCTGCCGTACCATCATTGCTGCGCATCGAGGAAAACTCTGGGCCACCAATAATGCCGACCGCGGCGCGACGCTCCATTTTATCCTGCCTGTAATGGCCTCCGACAAGGCGTCTGTGACAACTAATAACGGGATAGGTTAATGAGCACTCCTTCCAGTCCCACCGTGTTTGTTGTGGATGATTACGCGCCGGGGCGGAGGTCTATCATGCGCCTGTTGCGTGCGGCTGGTTTTGTTGCGGCGGCGTTCGCGTCGGCTCAGGACTTCCTGGCGCAGTATGATCCCCAGGCGCCGGGCTGTCTTGTGCTCGATCTCGCTATGCCGGCCGTCAGCGGTCTGGAATTGCAAAACATTCTCACCCAGAAAGGCAGTCTTCTGCCCATTATTTTTCTGACCGCGCACGGTGACGTTTCAAAGAGTGTGCAGGCGATGAAACACGGCGCGAGTGATTTCCTCACCAAGCCCGTTAACGATGAAGATCTGCTTGCAGCCGTTCGTGCGGCGATTGAGAAAGACCGCGCCCTTCGGCAGGAGCACGCCGAGCTTGCCGAAGTCCGCGCTCGCCTGGCGACGCTCACACCGCGCGAGCGTGAAGTGCTCGAATACGTGGTGGCCGGCAAATTGAACAAACAAATTGCCGGCGATCTTGGCACGGTCGAACAAACGATCAAAATCCATCGTGCCCACGTAATGCAGAAAATGAGGGTGCGTAGCGTGGCTGAATTGGTTCGCTTGACGCAACGTTGCGGAATCGGCATTGCGTAGGGCGATTCTGTCGTTCGATCCTCTGTCCGTTCTGGGTCCGTCGCCTTACGCGAAAACGGCTTCCTTACTGCTTTCCGCGGCCTTAGTTAGCTAGAAGATTTTGCAGGGGCCACTTCCCGAACGCGGCATGCCCTCACGTTCCCGCATTATACTAAAGTTTAATATACCAAGGTCTAGTAGCGCGACTGCCTTAAGGAACCTATTCTCCGCCTTAGTTCCCCCCAGAACACTTTCAGTTTTCCTATTTCCGGAGCGAAGCGCCAATGGGCTATGGTTCTGGCTGCGTTGCCTGACTCAGATCAGTCAGGCGTCAAACTATTTTTCGAAAGCCGACTTCGTCGATGATTTTCACGCCGAGCTCTTTCGCCTTATCGAATTTGCTGCCAGGTTCCGTGCCGGCAAGGACGTAATCGGTTTTTTTGCTCACGCTGCCGGTGACGTGACCGCCGAGCGCTTCGATTTTTTCACTTGCTTCTTCGCGTGTCATCGTGGGCAGCGTCCCGGTCAGAACAAAAGTTTTGCCGGCCAGCGGCAGTTCGGCTGCTTTTTTCGCCGAGATTTTCTCGCTTTTCGGCTCAATGCCGAGTTCTTTCATTCGCCGTAGAATTTTTTTGCCAGTCGGCGACACGAAGAAATCGAGGACGCTGTGCGCGACCACGGGACCGACTTCTGTCACGATACCGTCCGTGTCTGCCTTGCTTTTTGATGGTTTCCCAAATCCCGATTTGATTAATCGGCCGGCGATTTCTTTGGCAGATTTCTTGTCTTCGCGATTTTCATGATAGCCCACAACATCGCGAAGCAATTGCGAATTAGCTACGTCCTCGATTGTATCATGAAAACGGGCGAGTTGGGCTGCTGTTGTCTTCCCGACATCAGGAATCGCCAGCGCAAAAAGCCACCGGGAAAGTGGCAAGGTTCGGGCGCGCTCAATCGCGTTCTTCGCTTTGGCCGCGTTTCTTTCTCCGAAAACACGCGGTGCTTCGTCTGTCCCGAGATTCAGTTTCGCGAGTTGCTCGGCTTTTAAATCGAAAAGATCGAGCGGTTCGCGCACCAGCCCGCGCTCGACCAGCTTGTCCGCGACGATCCCGCCGATGCTTTCGATATCGAGGGCGCCGCGTGCAGCGAAAAATTCAACGCGACGCGTAGTCTGAGCCGGGCAATACAGATTTTCACAGCGCCATGCGACGAATTCCGGATCGCGCCGGATCGGGCCACCGCATATGGGACATTTTCCGTGAATGTGTTCTGCGAAATCGAACGGCTTCGTCTCTCGTGGCCGCTTCGATTTCACAACCTCAACGACGGCAGGAATGACTTCGCCAGCCTTTTCGATCACTACAGTGTCGCCAATGCGAATGTCTTTGCGTTTGATTTCGTCTTCGTTGTGCAAGGTTGCACGCGCAACGGTGCTACCGCTCACCAACACCGGCTCCAGCACCGCTACAGGCGTGAGGATTCCTGTGCGTCCGACCTGAATAATGATGTTGTTCAACCGAGTTTCGACGCGTTCGGCCGCATATTTGTACGCGATCGCCCATCGCGGTGACTTGGCCGTGAACCCGAGGCGCTCGCGTTGCCCGAGTTCATCGACTTTGATTACCGCGCCATCCGTTTGATATCGAAAATTGCGCCGGATCTCATCGAGTTTGCGGATCGCATTGAGAATCTCTTCTACGGATTCGGCGAGCCACCAATCTTGGTGTGTTGGCAGACCTAATTTCTTGAACAGTCGAAAAATCTTCGAGTGAAGATCGATGTGTGCGCCTTCAACCACACCGGTTCCGTAAAAAATGATTCCCAGCGGGCGTCGCGCTACCAATTTGGGATCGAGATGCTTTAGCGAACCGGCTGCCGCATTGCGAGGATTCGCAAACAGCGGAAGATCCGCGGCTTTGCGTTCCCGGTTCAACTTCTCAAAGCCAGCCTTGTCCAGATAAGCTTCACCTCGCACTTCGAAAATGTCTGGCGCTTCTCCGCGCAACTCATGCGGTATTGAACGAATCGTCTTGACGTTTTGGGTGATGTCATCACCGACAACACCGTCGCCACGCGTCGCTGCATACTTCAGGCGACCTTTCTCGTACATGACCGACACCGCAATGCCATCGACTTTCGGCTCGATGACGACAGGGATTTTTTCGTCCGGCAACAAGCGAGTAACTCGTTTGTAAAAATTCGCGACCTCTTCTTCGGAATAAGTGTTGTCGAGGCTAAGCATCGGCGCGCGGTGCTGGATTTGTGCAAACGCTTCCAGCGGTTTTCCGCCGACGTGTTGAGTCGGCGAATCGGGCGCGAGAAGATCAGGAAACTGCGTTTCGAGATCAAAGAGCTCTTTGTAAAGCTGGTCGTATTTGCGATCGCTGATGATGGGTGTGGCGTCCTGGTAATAAAGCCGGTCGTGCTTGCGGATTTCGTCTCGCAATTGCGCGATGTTTTTCTTGGCTTCGGTTCGGTCCATCGATCTTTTCACGATACGAACACGCGAAATTTCGGCAATCATCGACGTTCTCATTCGGAACGAAGTCGGGGCAATGCGTATTGTAGGGCAAGCGCATCGCTTGCCTTATTTGCCAAGAATAAACAGACTCGCGGCAGGCGGGGCGCCTGCCCTACACTACGAATCGTGAAACCCGTTGAGCGCATCCTCGGGGTTGAAGGCGGCGGAACGAAAACCGCCTGGGCACTGGTTGAGATCGTAAGGAACGCATCCGGTGCGGAATTTTGCATTCTCAAGGAGGGAAAACTGCCGCCATCGAATTTTCGGCTCACCACGGCTGACCGTCTGCGAGCCATCTTTTGCGAATTGCCAAAGCAGATCGATCGCGCGGGAATTTTTCTTGCGGGTTGCGCAACCGAAGAGGATCGTCGCGCGCTCAGACAACTCTGCCTCGGCATCTGGCCAAACGCCAAAGTTGTGACAGGCAGTGACCGCGCCTCGGGATTGGCGGCGGCGCTTGATCATGGCGACGGTATTGTCGTAAACGCTGGAAGCGGGTCATCCGTGACTGGGCGCCGAGGCGATCGCATCGAGCGAGCTGGCGGCTGGGGACATATTTTAGGCGACACCGGGGGCGGTTATTCTCTTTCGGTGCAGGCGCTACGCCTGATCTTGTGCGAACACGATCTGCATCGCGTCGAGTTGGACTTTACCGCAAGAATCTTGCGCGCGCTTTCATTGAACAACTTCGATGAACTCGTTCGCTGGGTGCAAACAGCGGACAAAATGGAAATCGCCATGCTTGCGCCGGTCGTATTCGAGGCAGCTGCCACGGGCGGCGAGCGAATGATGGCGATCATTGAAGAAGGGGCACGTGTCCTTTGCGAATACGCCGAGGCCGTCGCGGACCGGCTCCATCTGCTCGCTCCAAAGGTGGTGCTTATGGGCGGCCTCTTTTACCGTGATTCGATTTACACGCACGCGTTCCGCCGGCGGCTGAAGAAGAATCTTCCAGATGCTCGTGTAACAATGGCCGAACGCGCGCCTGAGCTTGGCGCCGCATGGCTCGCAGCAGAAGCGCACGATCACGCGACGTTTCACCCGAAGCCGTCACAACACGAGATCGACGGTTTGGCAGCGGCATTAACCGAGCAGCGCAACCCGCGCTCGGAAGATCTGGAAAAAATGACGGCGCAGGAGCTGGTCGAGTTGTTCGTTGAGGAAGAAACGTTTGTTCAAAATGCTTTGCGGACTGCCACCGCGGATCTTGCTCGAGCGATCGAACACGTTACTCAATCGCTGCGAAACGGTGGCCGCTTATTTTACGTCGGCGCGGGAAGCAGCGGACGCATCGGGGTTCTGGATGCAAGCGAGATCCCGCCGACCTTCGGAGCACCCACGCGTCTCGTGCAGGGGGTAATCGCGGGCGGCGTCGCGGCGTTGCATCGAAGTGTGGAAGGCGCGGAAGATCAAGAGAGCGGCGGCGCATTTGCTTTGGATGCGCGAGGCTTGACGTCTGGTGATGTGGTGATTGGAATCACAGCCAGCGGCCGGACGCCATTTGTGCTCGGCGCGCTTGCCAGGGCAAAGTCGTTAGGCGCAAAGGCGATTTTGCTCACATGCAATCCCGCTGTAATCGCCACCGCGGGCGTATCGCCTGCAGCGAGAGCTGCCGCTACAGATGCCGATCTCGTAATCACGCTGCCTGTCGGACCGGAAATTCTTGCTGGATCGACACGATTGAAAGCCGGTACCGCAACAAAAGTCGCACTCAACATTATCAGCACCGGTGCGATGATCGGCCTCGGCAAAGTCCGCGGCAACCGCATGATCGATCTGCATACCACCAGCACGAAATTACGCGATCGCGCGGTGCGAATCGTGGCCGAGCTAACCCAACGTGATTACGAATCCGCGCGCGACTTACTCGAGACGAACGACTGGAATTTGCGCGTAACGCTGGAGAAACTTTAAAAATTTCCGACCGGCATAAGCGCAACGGAAGTGGCTCGTGCGAAGATAGGTATGTTTAACCGAAAGGAACAATCCTATGCTTTGGACAATATTCGTTATTCTGTTGGTACTGTGGCTGCTCGGGTTAGTCAGTTCGTACACGCTCGGCGGGTTCATCCATATCCTGCTCGTGATCGCGATCGTCGTACTGATCATCCAGCTGATCTCGGGACGCCGCGCACTATAACGTCGAAGCGATGAAGCCTGCCGGAATTGTCGGCATCATTCTTATCGTTATCGGCATTATCGCGCTGGTGTACGGCGGGATTACGTACACCAAGCGCGAAAAGGTGTTGGATCTCGGCCCAATCCAGGCCACTGCAGAAAGGCAAAAGACCATTCCGTTTCCGCCTGTATTGGGCGGTATTTGTTTGGTGGGCGGAATCGTGCTGGTAATCGTCGGCAACCGAACAGCGTAGGCAGAATCACCAGCGGTGCAGCCGACTTCTTGTTGCAGTGCGCGCTGTTTTCAGCGGATTTTCCTTTGAAACCGGCAAGGGCTCGACTATCCGTTCTCCGCTGAGGACAGCAGATGCTACACCTCTCTACCCCCCGGCTTTCAAGACGGCGAAAGTTTTGCTGCCTTTGCGGTCAAGATAAAGAAGCACGCCGCGTTTCGGATCAGCTTTGTTGAGCGCGTCGCGAAACGATTGAACATTCGTCACGGGTTTCCCATCCACCTCATTAATCACATCTTCGCGTTCGATGCCCTGAGTAGAGGCGATGCTGTTGTCTTCCACGTCGGTTACAATCACGCCTTGCTGCGACGACAGGTGCAGGCGCTCTGCAACATCTTTGGTCAGTTCCTGCACTTGCAATCCAAATCTGCCGAGATCCTTCGGTTTTGGTTCGCTCGGTTGAACCGGCTGATTTGACGCGCGAGTAATCTCGTCCGGCAATTCGCCAGTCTTCACTGGCACCTTTATTGCCTGGCCTTTGCGCCAAACAGTCAGCTCGACGCTCTCCCCGACTTTCTTTTTCAAGATTTCATGCTGCAGCTGCGAATCGGACGTGACCGCACTCCCGTCCACCTGCGTGATCACATCGAACGGCCGCAGGTTACTCTTCGCGGCCGGCGCGTCCGCCTCGATTGTGCGAACCACGACACCTTTATCTGCGCCTTTAAACAAGTCACGGATCGACGGGTCATCGCCAAGCGTTTCGATTCGAATGCCCAACCAGGGTCGCACGATTTTGTGGCCGGCGATGAGTTCGCCGCCGATGTCCTTGGCCATGTTGATGGGAATCGCAAACCCAAGGCCGCGATTCATTCCATTGATCAGCGTGTTCATGCCGATCACTTTGCCATCAATGTCGCACAGTGGTCCGCCGCTGTTCCCCGGATTAATCGATGCGTCGGTCTGTATGTAATCCGAGATGGAGTAGCCCCCGGTTTGAAGTAATTTGCTTCGGCCTTTCCCACTGATCACGCCGTAGGTAAATGTGTAATCGAGCTTGAACGGGGCGCCGATAGCGAACGCAAATTGCCCCACGCGCACTGCGTCGCTGTCGCCGAGCTGGACGACCGGCAAATCTTTACCGTCAACTTTGATGACCGCGATATCCGTCCTCTCGTCGGCGCCTACTACGCGCGCTGGAAACTCGCGGCCATCTTGTAATTTCACATCGATTTTGTCCGCGTCTTCGATCACGTGCACGTTCGTGAAAATGTACCCATCCGGCCGCACAATGAAGCCGGAGCCTTCAGTTTGAACCGCACGCGGTGTGCCGGGATTTCGGCGCGGCCGGTTTTCATCTGGCGGTCCTTGAAAAAACAGATCGTCGAGTGAGGAGCTCTCGCTGATTTCGCTTTTCTTGGAAGTCTCGATGATGACAACGCCCGGCGCGACGCTTTCGAATACTTTTGCAAAAGCGTTGTTTAACTGATGGACGACGTCCTTGCCCGCTTCAGCCGCGGATGGATTTATGGGACCGGCATCGCTGGGCACAGCCTCGGGTTGCGCCGCAAACGAAGTACTGAACGCAAGGCACAGGGCGAAGATGGACAAACGCATAGGTTGGAATTTGGACAGCAGCCAACATGCAACGTTCAACCCACTGCGTCCAATCGCGGTTCGCCGCACTAAAACGTCTTCGCCCGCGGACGAATCCGTCCTGTGTGCGGGCCTGCGGCCTCATTCTAAGACGAACTCGCGGTTCGGTGGTAGTCATGCCAGATTTGTCGACGAGAATCGTATAATTGGCAGCCCAGCCGTCACTATGCGCATCTTCCACAGACGATTTGTCTTACGAGCCGGCGTTGCCGCCCTGGTTTTGATTGTTCTTTGGGTAATCGCCATCGGGCCAGAACCTCCTGCACACATCGCCATTTCGCCGGACGAACTGGTGCGCGCCGTCACGATTCAGCGCGATTCACTCGTGGATTTGTGTCTGATGGAACACGTCGATCCAAACGGACGCGACGGGCAGGGCCGCACACCATTGTTGATCGCCACGTCGCAACAGGATTGGAAAACAGCGCGCCGGCTCCTCGCGGCCGGAGCGGCGGTTGATCTGGCAGACAAGAATGGATTTACGCCGGTAATGGCGGCAGCGATGCACGGAGATCTGGAAATGTTCCAGGTGCTCCTGGCTCGCTCAACCAATCTTCAGCCGGAAAAACTATGCACCGACGGACAAGACCTTCTGAGCTTTGCCCTCGATGGAGGACAGCCGGAGATCATCAAAACTGTGGTGCAGCGTTTGCCGATGATGCCGGAATGGACGACCAGCACGCGGCGCGCTTTGTCCAAAGCGCTGCAGGCGGGCAACAATGATGAAATCCGATTGCTGCTTGGCAAGCACTCGGCGGCGCCCACTCCCGAAGGCAAGAACGTGCCGTTCCTGGCATACGCGGTCGCCACGAGCAACATGTCGCTGTTTAGCACATTATTGAATTGCGGAGCAGATCCCAACACGGTCCTGCCGGCACGTTGCGACAAAGATTTTTCGGCGCTGCTACCGAACGGAATGCGCGGTTATATCCAAGAAGATCGCAATGTAACCATGCTGATGCTCGCTGCTGGTCTGGGCCAGGTCGATTATTTGAAGCCTCTGATCGACGGCGGAGCAAACCGGACACGCCTAACGACCCGGAACAAAATGTCGGCATTGGATGTCGCCGCCGAGACCGGACACTGGCGCTCAGCGCAAATTCTTCTCGGTGGCGGGCCGGCACCGGAAAAGTTGCGGATTGAAATTTCTCTGGCGATGCAAAGCGTCTCTCTCGTAAGGGACGGCGTCCCAATCTATCACTCGCGATGTTCTACCGGTCGATCGGGCTACTCGACGAAGCGGGGCGAGTTTGTGATCACCAACAAGGAACGCAACCATCGATCCACGATTTACCACGTCGAAATGCCATATTTCATGCGTCTCAGCTGCCTCGATTTTGGAATGCACGCTGGTTATGTGCCGAACTTTCCGGCATCGCACGGCTGCATCCGATTGCCAGAAGATACTGCCCGCAAATTCTTCTCCGAGATTCCAGTCGGCACACTTGTGACTGTGCAATAGAGCCACAGGCGAACAAACGCCGAACGAATCAGGAAGCCAGGGATGGAGAGCGCGGGACGCGCGACATAGAAGGTAAAAGTGACGAGGGTAGGAGCGACCAAGTCGGGAGGCGAGAGTTTCAATCGAGGAAAGGGATTTCCGAGATAGAGGGTAAAGCCGCGAGGTAGCGACGAGAGAGCGCGGCAAACGAATCACGGGTGTCGGTCGTCCGCTGAGGACAGCGGACGCCACAGCAGCGTCCAACTGACAACACGCGAAACAAACAGGGAATGATTCAAGACAGGAACGGAAATCTTGATAGGGACGCAGCCAGAGACTGCGATGACAAAACACGTCAAGATGTGTGATAGCATAGGCGCATCGCCTGCCAGCTAGTCCGGATCCCTTTATGAAGGGAGGAAGGGGGACATGAGGGATAACTCAGTGCGCCGTGACACCTCGCAATCCTATCGTCATCCGGATCCGTCCCGTCTTTTCTTGAATCCAAACTGGGCGTTTGCGCATCCTAATGGAAACTCATGCAAACAGATAATGTCGGCGCACCGTTCGCTCTCACGCCCGAACAGCCATCGGTTCCGGTAAAGGTCTCGGCCGCAACGTGGGCGGGACTGGCCATCTCACTTTTTGCGATGGTCGCGATCCGTCAGGTGTTCGCGTTCTTCGTCCCTGAAACCACATTTGCTTCGGCAATTCTAAAGGAAGCAATGATTTGGGTGAGCGCACTCGCGCTCATCGTGCTCATCCGACGCCGCGAACATTTGCCTTTGCGCTCCATCGGAATCGGCACTACGCGCTGGTGGAAATCCATTTTATGGGGATTTGTGATCGCGATCGTGTCGGCGGTGGTGGTAGGCGCGCTGGCTCATCTCACCGGCTACGGACACGGTCCCGGCTCCGCCGCGTTCGAAAAACTGCCGCTGTGGCTGATCACCGCGATCGTTTTTCGTGCCGGAGTAGTCGAAGAATTATTCTACCGCGGGTACTCGATCGAACGGTTGCGCCTTGTTGGTTTCGGCCGGTTCTGGTCAGTGACAATTCCGCTGGTGATCTTTTCGCTTGGCCATTGGTCGGGCGGCGCGGCCAACATTCTCATCGCATTCGCGGCAGGCTTAATCATGACGGGATTCTACCTGTGGCGCCGAGACCTCGTGGCAAACATGATCGGTCACGGTTTGGTGGACTTCGTCGCGAACGTTCTTCCGGCATTGTTTTCCTGACAGGCGCGATTTGGAGCGTAGTGATTCGCTCTTCGGGAATAAAAAAGACAGTCAGTCGCGGCACTTTCAGCTTTGGGACGCATCTGCTCGAGGACGGGTAGACATTCGAACCGTGCAGGAGCTGCTCGGCCACAGAATGTCCCCATGACCGTGCTTTACACGCAAGCCCTGAATCGGCCCCGGATCCAGAATAATGTTAGACGAAAAAATGTTCGCCTTATATTACGAACTTTCGTCTAATCCTAGTTAGGTCTACCCACGCGCCGTATGCAGCCACTCCACATTCCAAAAGGCGCGCATGTTTACGTCGGTGCGCCTGCGCAACCATTGCCGGACACGATTGTCGGCGGTCTTCGTTCGCTTGTTAGCAGGGTTGCCGGATTGGCTGAGGCGTACCTGCCGCAGGTGTATTTCGAAGGCGCGGAAGCTGCCAGTCAGGTTCTAGTGTTGGTGTCGCTGAGCCGTTCGCAGAGCCAAACTGTCGTTGATGCTGTCGGATCGCGCTTGCAGAGCTTTCTACCGTAGGGTGTGGCATTAGATATTTTGCCGCTTGCCGCGAGTGATCCTCTGCTAGAGCCGGTGCGAAACGCACACTGGAGTTGTTCGTGTCATCGGAGAAGCCAGCAGTTGAAGCGGGCAAGCCGTGGTGGAAGTTTTGGTCACTGGCCTAACCAATCGCTGGAGCGCACCGCTGGGCGGCACGAAGATTTACTTTCGATGACTTCAACACTGAAATCCGGAGCTCAGCTCGCTGTCGCCGGCGGTCGCTCAGCTTCTCCTCGTTAGATCTATCCGCCTCCCTATTCATATGAACCTTATCGCTAGTTCAACCGCTTTCGCCGTTCCCGATCTGATGATGATCGCGATCATCATGTTGGTTTGCGGTCTTCCATATGTTGTTGTCATCGGCTTCATCGCCGCGCGGAAGGGAAAGTCTGTTCGATTATTCTGCATATTATGTTTCATTCCACTTGTGAATGTTGTGGCGTCGATTTGGCTCGCCTCGCT